>QGVC01000183.1 GCA_003242645.1 Pseudomonadota bacterium | reverse complement strand
GCACCGCCTTGAAGAAGGTGCCGCGACTTGGCCCCAAAGCGTTCGAGCAAGCCGCTGGATTCTTGCGGATCATGAACGGCGAGAACCCGCTCGACGCCTCAGCGGTGCACCCCGAGGCGTATCCTGTGGTCGAGAAGATCGCGGCGGCGACGAAGCGGCCGCTGAAATCGCTGATTGGGGATCGAGCACTGCTCAAGTCCCTCAACCCCGCCGACTTTGCCGACGAAACGTTCGGCATTCCGACGGTGACGGACATTCTGGCGGAGCTGGAGAAGCCCGGCCGGGACCCGCGCCCCGAGTTCAAGACAGCCTCCTTCCAGGAAGGCGTGGAGAAGATCGAGGATCTGAAACCGGGGATGCAGCTCGAGGGCGTCGTCACCAACGTCGCCGCATTTGGTGCGTTCGTCGACATCGGCGTGCATCAGGACGGACTCGTGCACATCTCCGAATTGTCCGACCGCTTCGTGAAAGACCCGCGCGAGGTGGTGAAGGCGGGCGACGTGGTCAAGGTGCGGGTGAAGGAGGTCGACGTCGAGCGCAAGCGCATCTCGCTCACGATGAAATCCGGCCCGATCGACCGGTCCGCGTTCCGCGACAATAACCGCGCAGCGGGAGCATCCCAACGCGCCCGTAATGGCGGATCACACAGGCCATCCGAGCCGCCCGCCGAAAGCGCGCTCGCCGCGGCTTTGCGACGGGCGCTGGAGCGGAAATAGGGCTCCTAACTGAATTCGCCGGCTCAAGCCTCGGTGTGTGCCGGCTGGGCCTGCGGGGGCTCGGCTCCGTCCGACTCCCGGTCTGCGCGGATTTCTGCACGGGCGGTGCGATCGAAAATGCGCATCACAAACACGAAGAACGCCGGCACGAAGATCACTGCAAGGACCGTGGCCGAGATCATGCCGCCCAGCACGCCGGTGCCGATCGCATTTTGGCTGGCCGCGCTGGCGCCAGTCGCGACCGCGAGCGGCACGACGCCCAGCGTGAAGGCGAGCGAGGTCATCAGGATCGGACGGAAGCGCAGGCGGGCCGCCTCGATGGTCGCGTCGTAGATCGACATGCCTTCCTTCCGCAGATCCTTCGCGAACTCGACGATCAGGATCGCATTCTTTGCCGACAAGCCGATGATCGCGATAAGGCCGACCATGAAGTAGACGTCGTTCGGCATACCCCGCAGCGTGACTGCAATCACCGAGCCGATGACGCCCAGCGGCACCACGAGCATGACGGCCAGCGGAATCGTCCAGCTCTCGTAGAGCGCGGCCAGAAGCAGAAACACGAACAGGATGCTGAGCCCAATCAGCAGCGGTGCGAGCGCTCCCGACTGGATCTCCTGCAGTGACTGGCCGGTCCACTCGTAGCCGAACCCCTGCGGGAGATTGGCCGCGAGCCGCTCCATCTCGGCAATCGCGTCACCCGACGAGTACCCCTCCGCTGCCTGTCCGCTGATACGGACCGCCGGGTAGCCGTTGTAGCCAACCACCTGCATCGGCCCCTTCACCCACTCCACGTGGGCAAACGCCGACAGCGGCACCATTCCGCCTGCAGCGTTACGCACGTTGATGTTGAGCAAATCCTCGGTCTGCATACGCGCCTGCTCGCCCGCCTGCACAACGACGCGCTGCATGCGCCCAGCATTCGGAAAGTCGTTGACGTAGCTGGAGCCGAGGTTGGCAGAGATCGTGGCGTTGATGTCCGAGAATGCCACGCCGAAGGTGTTGGCCTTTTCGCGGTCGATGATCAGGTGGACCTGGGCCGCGTCCGGCAGGCCCTCCACGCGCAGACCGGTCAGCACCGGACTTTGCGATGCGGCGGCCAGGAGCTGATCTCTCGCAGCAGCAAGCGCCGCCTGACCCAGGCCACCGCGGTCCTGGAGGCGGAAGGTGAAGCCGCTCGTCGTGCCAAGACCCTGGATGGGCGGCGGCGACAGCGCGAAGGTTACTGCGTCCCTGATTTGCCAGAGCTTGGCGTTGGCGCGCGCCGCGACCGCAGCCGCCGAATTCTCAGGGCCACGCACGCTCCAATCCTTGAGCGTGACGAAGGCAAGGCCGGCATTCTGTCCGGCGCCCGAGAAGCTGAAACCTTGGATGGCGAAGATGCGCTCGACGGCCTCGTCCGAAAGGAACGCATCCTCGACCTGCTTGATCACCTCGAGGGTACGGTTGGCGCTGGCCTCCGGCGGCGTCTGGATGTCGACGATCAGGTAGCCCTGGTCCTCGTTCGGAATGAACGCCGTCGGCAGGCGCAAATAGGCCCACCCGAGTCCGACGAGCAGGGCGAGGTAAATGACCATCAACCGGCCGGCACGCCTGACAACCCGCGCAACAACGCTGGTGTAGCCCCGCGTGGTCCTTTCGAAGTTGCGGTTGAACCATCCGGCAAACCCGCCCCTCGTGCGATGGTACCCCGCTGGCACCGGCTTCAGCAGCGTCGCGCAAAGCGCCGGCGTCAGCGACAGGGCCAGGAACGCCGAGAACAGGATCGAGACCACCATTGTCAGGCTGAACTGGCGGTAGATGACGCCGACCGCGCCTGGGAAGAAGCCCATCGGCACGAATACCGCCGCGAGCACGAGCGTGATGCCGATGATGGCGCCGGTGATCTGCCCCATGGCCTTGCGCGTTGCCTCGCGCGGCGGCAGCCCCTCCTCCGACATGATGCGCTCGACGTTCTCGACCACGACGATGGCGTCATCGACGAGGATGCCGATGGCGAGCACCATCGCGAACATGGTGAGCACGTTGATGGAGAATCCCGTCGCCAGCATCACGGCGCAGGTGCCGAGGAGCGCCACCGGCACGACGATGGTCGGGATAATCGTGTAGCGGAAGCTCTGCAGGAAGAGCAGCATCACCAAGAAGACGAGCACGACCGCCTCGACCAGCGTGTGCAGCACCTTTTCGATGGAGACCTTGACGAACGGCGACGTGTCGTAGGGGATGGTGTACTCGAGGCCGGGCGGGAAGAACTTGGCGAGCTCCTCCATCTTGGCACGAATGGCCTCGGACGTGGCGAGCGCATTGCCCGTCGGCGAAAGCTGCACGCCGATGCCGGCCGTCGGCTGGCGGTTCAGGCGCGTAGAAAAGTTGTAGTTCTCCCCGCCTATCTCGACGGTGGCAACATCACGCAGGCGGACCAGCGAGCCGTCCGGATTGGCCCTGAGCACGATCGAGCCGAATTCTTCGGGTGAGGTGAGCTGCCCTTTGACGAGAACGTTCGCCGTGATCTGCTGGGTAAGCGGGTTGGGCTGAGCACCGATGCGGCCGGCAGCGACCTGGGCGTTCTGGGCGCGGATGGCAGCAATGATGTCGCCGGCCGTCAGGTTGAGACCCAGCATCTTGTCCGGATCCATCCAGATGCGCATCGACCGCTGCGTGGCGAACAGCGTGGCGCTGCCGACGCCGTCGATGCGCCGGATTTCACCGATGACGTTGCGGTTGAGGTAGTCGCCAAGGGCGACGTTGTCGTAGGAGCCATCAGGCGAACGGAGCGCGATCACCAGCAGGAAGCCCGCGCCCGCCTGCTCGATGCGCATGCCCTGGTCGACGACGGCTTGCGGCAGGCGCGGCTCGACCCGGCGGACGCGGTTCTGCACCTCAACCTGTGCCTCGCCGATCGGTGTTCCGGGTGCGAATGTCGCCGTGATGTTGATGCGGCCGGACGAGTCCGAGGTCGACTCGAAGTACAGGAGCCCCGGGACGCCGTTGAGCTCCTCCTCGATCGGCCGTGTCACACTGAGGTACATGTCCTCAGGCGACGCGCCGGGATAGTTCGCCGTGATCGAAATCTGCGGCGGGGCCACCTTCGGGTATTGCGAGACTGGCAGGAGCGGGATGGAGATAATGCCCGCCAGCATGATGAAGATGGCCACGACCCAGGCGAAGATGGGCCGATCGATGAAGAAACTCGGCATGTGAAATTCTGCCTTGCTGTTCGATCAGTGAGGGCTGCTCTGCGCAGCGTCCGTCCTCTTCGCAGTGCGCGTTGGCGCGTTCACGTCGTGCTTCCAGGCCTGAGCGTCGACCGTTACGCCCGGGCGGATTTTCTGGAAGCCTTCGACGACGACACGCTCTCCCGCCGCCAGGCCCTCCTCGATGACCCAGTTGTTGCCGACAACGCGCCCGGTACGGACGGTCCGCAGCTCCACTGTGCCGTCGGGCTTCACGACATAGACTTGCGACCGGCCGGAGGCGTCCCGCTGCACCGCCTGCTGGGGCACAGCGATGACATCGTGCTGAACGCCCTGCTCGACGACCACGCGGACATACATGCCCGGCAGCAAATCGCCGTCGGGATTTGGAAACTGACCGCGCATGATGACTTGGCCGGTGGTTGCCTCGACGGTGGCCTCTGAAAACAGCAACCGCCCTGGATAGGGATACTCGGTCCCGTCATCGAAGCGCAGCTGGACCTTCATTTCGTCCTCACTGACGCTCGAGATGAGCCCTTCCCGTACGGCCCGGCGCAGCGCTCTTAGGGCATTCACCGACTGCGTGAAGTCTGCGTAGACAGGATCGAGCTGCTGGATCGTGGCGAGCTTGTCCGAGCTATCCACGAGCGCGCCTTCCGTGATGAGCGCGCGCCCGATACGACCCGAGATCGGCGCCCGCACCTCCGTGTAATGCAGATTGAGCTCCGCCGCTCTCAGCCCCGCTTGCGCAGCCGCAACGTCGGCGTCCGCCTGGGCCAGCGCCGCGAGGGCCTCCTCGAGCTGCTGTGGGCTTGAGATGTTGCGCTTGTGCAGCTCCCGCTGCCGATCAGCCTGTTGCCGTGCACGAAGCTGCGCTGCCTCCGCGCGCCGCAGGGTGGCCTTAGCGCTTTCGACCTGCACTCTGAACGGCTCCGGATCGATCCGGTAGAGCACATCGCCTTCTTTCACGAGGCTGCCCTGTGTGAACACCCGCTCGATCACGATGCCGGACACGCGCGGGCGCACCTCCGCGATCCGCATTGGCGCGATACGGCCGGGGAGCTCTTCCAGGATTGGCAGGTCCTGCTTCTCGGTCGTTATGATGCTAACGGTTACCGGAGGCGGCGTGGCTCCAGGATCCGCCGCGGATGCGGGAAGGCAGGCCGCGAGAAACGCGGCAGCAGCCACTGCATACTTGCGCAACGAAAGGGCCGGCATTGATGTCGTTCCTGGCCAATCTCTTGAGATGAGGCGAAGCTTCGTCGCTGGGCGTTAGTCCATTGGTTGACCCGATCTCAGCCTTGAGCGCTCCGCCCCCGTTCGGCCACCAGCTTTCCAGCCGCAAGACTGGAGATATCCTCCAGCAGCCGCTTACGCTCATCCTCTGGCCACGTGTAGATGCCTAGACACTCAAGTAGCTTCAAGCCCTCGAGTGCCAGGAAGGCAAGGAGTGCGTGTCGGGGCCGCGAAGAAGTTTCCAGAATTTCGGCAATTTGTTGGCGGCATTTTTCCTGAATCGGCGCCCGGAGCTCCGGATCCTGCGCAAGTGCGGCAGTGAGACCCAGCACGACCTCACGGTCTGCGTCGGACTGTAAGCGATTTGCCACAGCCGCGATTAAGCCCTGGATTGCGCAATCCGGGGTTCCCTTCAGATCCTCGATGATCTTGCGCGTGCGTTGGCATTCGGCCGCGACGCGACGCTCGACCACCGCTTTGATGAGGGCCTGCTTCGTCTTGTAGTCATAGAGGACGCTGGCCTTGCTGATGCCGGCCTCGGCGGCAACCGCCTCAATGGTCAGCCGCGCCGCACCATCCCGCCTGACGACCCTTTCGGCCGCAGACAGCACAGCATCCCTGTCGATGACTTTAAGACGGCCCATCGGGCATCCGATTTCTAACCGAACGGTCGGATATATTTCACCGGCATAGGCGGGTGTCAAGCGGCGCTGCGCTAGCGCCTCTCGAACTCTCGCGAACGATCAGCGGGCGCCGGTGTTCTCGAAGAACAGCAGCATCGCCGCACCACCACTTCGCTTTCTGAAGCGAAGCGCCATCCGAAGCGGCCCTGGGTCTGGACAGCAGACCCGAAACAGGTCAGTTGCAATCGGCGTGGCCGCGGTGGGAGGCATGCCTTGCGTGGTCTTCCCCTACGGGCCACACCACCGGTAGCTCGCGTCCGTTTCTGCCGTGGCGATCTGATGTTCCTGCCGATCTATCTCCCCGTCGCCGGAATGGCTCTCGATGGCCTCATGCTTCTGGCCATGGGTCTCTCGGTGGGCCTGCTCTCGGGGATGTTCGGGATCGGCGGCGGTTTCGTCATCACACCACTCCTGATCTTCTTGGGCGTTCCGCCCCTTGTGGCCGTTGGCACCGGTGTGAGCCAGGTCGTAGCTGTCTCGGTTTCTGCCGCATTCACGCAATGGCAGGCGAAGAACGTCGACGTGCGTATGGGCATGCTGCTCCTCGGAGGTGGCATCGTCGGAGCTACGCTCGGTGTCGCGCTTCAGCGGCTGCTCAAGGCCATAGGGCAAATCGATGCGTTCATCTCCCTCAGCTACGTGCTCGTGCTGGGCGTCATCGGCACCTTGATGTTCATGGAGAGCCTCGCGGCGTGGCGTAAGCGGAAAGTGCTACCGCAATATTCCCGCCGTCGGGGCGGCCAACACACTTGGATTCAAGGGCTTCCATTCAAGATGCGCTTTCGCACGTCGAAGCTTTACGCGAGCGCCATTCCGCCCATCTTTATCGGCCTGTTCGTCGGCTTGCTGACGGCGCTTGTTGGTGTCGGCGGCGGCTTCGTCATCATACCGGCGCTCATCTACCTGATGCGTGTGCCGACGCGCGTGGCGATCGGAACGTCCGTCTTCCAAGTCGTCTTCGTGGCTGCTTACGCGACGATTTTACACACAACACAGAATTTCAGTGTCGATCTCCTTCTCGCGCTGCCGCTCATGATCGGCGGCGTGCTAGGTGCGCAGTACGGGACGAAAATCGGCCGCCAGCTCAACGCCGAGCAGCTCCGGATTCTACTCGCATTGCTGGTCCTTGCCGTTTGCTTCCGCATGGCGATCGAGCTAACAATCAAACCGGAAGAGCTGTTCGTGCTCGACACGCGGCCATGAGTTGAGCCGGCCAAAGATCCGTCACGTCAATTTCCCGCGGGCGGCCACAGGGATGACGCCGACGATCTCGCCACCGCGGATGGCGATCATCTCGTCCACCATGTTGACCACCACGCAGACGTGGTTCGGGATGATGCGCAC
>QGVC01000632.1 GCA_003242645.1 Pseudomonadota bacterium | reverse complement strand
ATGTGTCTATTGTTGTGTGCTAGTCTGGTCTCTTTTTTTTTTTCAAACCGAAAACGGCAATCGAAATCTAAGACCGTTCCGGTGGCTCGGAGATGGTTATAAGAGACAGAAGCTAAGCGGCCCATCATCGCTTCGTGACTTGCTGGCGGACATAATGAGCGACGTGGTTGAGGCGGGAAGGGCATACGGGGAGTTTTCAACAAGCGTCAGTAAGTTTTCGGCGGCCATTCGAGAGGAGAGAACTCGTGATGATCGCTCGCTGGCGGGGCTTGAGGAAGAGCTGAATGGCTTGTTGAAGCCATGGGATACGGAATTCAGACTGAGGTTTCCGCCGCCTTCCGTCAATGACATTATCAAGTCAATGGTAAGTTGGGAGCTGGTTGACAGGTCCCACGGTAAACCGCAGAGCATCGATTGCTACGGGTCGGGCTTTCAGAGGCATTTTATTTACTCCTTGGTGCAGATCGGTGCGCGGTACGCTGGCAAGAAGCCGGCAAAGAAATCTAAGGATTTTGCACCATCACTGAATCTCATCCTTTTCGATGAGCCAGAGGCTTTTCTGCATCCGCCTCAGCAGGAGATCTTGGCGCGAAGTCTTATCGCGCTTGCTTCCTCGGAGAACTGGCAGGTTGTCTGTGCAACGCACTCGCCGTACTTCGTCAGCAGAAATGCGGCCGATATTCCAGCCATTATTCGGCTGCAGAGAGACGCAGGTGTCATAAAGAAGTACCAGATAGATCCTGCTGCGTGGGAAAGAATCGCTAATGCGAACTTGGTGATCAATGATATTGCGGAGAAATACCCGCATGTGAAGAGGTCGCTCCACCAAAGCGACTTAAAGCCAGAAATGGAGGTGGTAAAACATTTCCTGTGGCTCAATCCAGATCGTTCCAGTCTCTTCTTTGCTAATCACGTTCTTCTCGTCGAGGGGCCAACTGAGGTTGCGCTTATCAATCGACTTATTGGGGATGGCAAGATCGAGAATGCCGACTGTGGGCTCTACGTGCTCGATTGTCTTGGTAAGTACAACATTCATAGATTCATGAATCTGCTCAAGGGGCTTGGAATCGCGCATTCTGTCGTGTACGACGATGACAACGACAGCAGGGAGCATGAAGACATTGGGCGGTTAATCGAGGACAGTGCGCATCCGATGCTGACGTTGCGTGTGGAGCGCATCAGGGGAGATTTGGAAGCGATGTTGGGGGTGCCGCCTGCAGGCGCAAAGCATCGTAAGCCGCAGCATGTATTGTACTGGTACACGAGTGGGAGGATCGATAAGGAGAAGCTGGACGCGTTCTGTGAATTAGTTTCGCGCTGCTTGCCCGGTGGGGTGGCGCAAGAGCGTGTCAAAAGTAAAGTCGCGTAACAGGAGGTGAAGAAGTCTCATGTCTCTCCGACGCCTGGGTCTGTGGGCTGACGTATAGCGGCTCAGTGGCCTCCTCGACTAGGACGACGTCGGGGGCTGTCAGTGATGGTGAGTGCTTCCAATGGTGCCGAATGGGCATTGCGGCGCGTGAGGCGATAATCCTGGTGAGGGCGCCGGGATTGCAATGGCGCATAAAGCAATCGAGATCGCGTCGGATCTCTCAATGAAACGCATGGCGCCTCAGCGCCTGAAGGGCAGAGTGAGCGCGAAGAGCAGCGTCCGCCAGCTCATCATCCCCAGAGCCTTGCGGACCTCGGAAGGTCTGACTTTCGCGGTCATCGGCATGGCGCCGAAGACCTTGCCCTTGATCACCAGCATCGAGCCTTCGCGCTCGATGGCGGTGATCGTCATCATCTCACTGCCGTCGGGTCCGTAGAGCTTCATGGGGGCTACAGGCCGTCGGTGAACTCTCCGTCGATGAGGATGAATGCGATCCGGCAGGGGCGGTCGGAACGGTTCGCCCAGGCGTGATTCGTGCCGCGCTGGATGACGATGTCGCCCGCACGGACCGTGGTCTCGCCGGTGTCGAGGA
>QGVC01000182.1 GCA_003242645.1 Pseudomonadota bacterium | reverse complement strand
AAGCCGCCCCCCTCCCCCTCCAACCGGTGGGTTTTTTTGGCCGGCGCGCACCAAGGGCGCCCACCCCGGGGAAGCCGCCCGGCCCGGGCGCGTACACCCGCCGCAATCTGGATCTGATCTTCGGGCTGGTCTCCGCGATAAGCTTGGCCAAGCTCGAAAAGCGCGAGATCCTCGAAGCCGCGGTTGCGATTGCGTTGCGCGGCCGTCAGCAACCCCGGCAGCAAGCTCGGGCGCATCGAGGACATCTCGACGGAGATCGGGTTCGCCAGCTCGAGCGTCTCCAGCCCTCCGCCGAACAACTCCGAATGCCGCCGCGGAATGAAGGACCAGGTGATGGCTTCGACCAGTCCGCGACCGGCAAGAACCCGGCGCGCCCGGCGCGCCCGACGCTGCGCTTCCGTCAGTACTGTGCGCGTCACGCCATGCGTGCGGGGAATGGGCGTTGAGGGCACCTTGTCGAGGCCGATGATGCGCACGACCTCCTCGACCAAATCGGCCGGGCCGTGCACGTCGGGCCGCCAGCTCGGCCGGGTCACCTGAACCTCCGGACCCTTGCCTCTTACCTCGAACCCGAGGTCCGTCAGAATTTTCCGGCTGACTGCCTCCTCGACTTCCAAACCGGTGAGGCGCGCAACGCGACGAAAATCGAAAGCGAACGTCACCCGGCCCTCCGGCGGTGTGCCGGCAATTCTCCGCTTCGACGGCTTCCCGCCGGCGAGCTTCAAGATGAGATCGGTTGCGTAATCGAGGCCGGGCACGACATAGGCCGGATCAACGCCGCGCTCGAACCGATAGCGCGCATCGGTCTGCACGCCCGCCTTGCGGCCGGTCGAGGCTGTGCGCACGGGATCGAAGTAGGCGCTCTCGATGAAGACGTTGGTGGTCTCCTCGGTGCAGGCGCTGCTCTCACCGCCGATGATGCCGCCGAGACCCAGCGGACCGCTGTCGTCGGCGATCACGCACATGGTCTCGTCGACCTCGTACTCCTTGCCGTCGAGCGCCAGGAAACGCTCGCCCGGACGGCCGAGCCGGGCCCGAATGGCGCCCTTGAGCTTGTCGGCATCGTAGACGTGGAGCGGGCGGCCGCGGTCGAGTGAGATGTAGTTGGTGACGTCGACCAGCGCGCTGATGGGCCGGAGGCCGGCAGCTTTCAGCCGCTTCTGCATCCATGCTGGCGAGGGGCCGTTCTTCACGCCTTTCACAAGCCGGCCAGCGAACACCGGGCACGCGCTCGCGGTTTCAGGCGTGAACTCGAGCCGGATTTCGATGGGGCAGTCGAAGGTCCCCTCGACATTGCCGATTTCTGGTTCCGGCTTAAGCGTGCCGAGGCCGGCAGCGGCGAGGTCGCGCGCGATGCCGCGCACACCGGTGCAGTCAGGACGGTTGGGTGTGAGCTTAACCTCGATGACCGGATCGTTGAGCCCGACGACGTCGATGTACCGCTTGCCGACGTGCTCGGCCAACGCGGGGTCTAGCTCAATGATGCCTTCGTGATCGTCGGACAGCTCCAGCTCCCGCTCGGACACGAGCATCCCGTTCGACACGACCCCGCGAACGGTGCGCTTTTCCAAAGTGATGCCGGTGCCGGGGATGTAGGTGCCGATGGGCGCGAACACGCCGATCATGCCGGTCCGGGCGTTGGGCGCGCCGCAGACGACCTCGACCGGCGGCTGGCCTGGCGCAACCTCGACCTGGCACACGCGCAGGCGATCCGCATTCGGATGCTGTTTGGCCTCGAGGACGCGCGCGACGGTAAACGGCGCCAGCTTCTCCGCGGGATTGTCGATGCTTTCAACCTCGAGCCCGATCGCGGACAGCTTCTCCGCGATCTCTTCGAGCGAGGCGTTCGTATCGAGATGGTCCTTGAGCCAGGACAGAGTGAATTTCATTG
Source organism: Pseudomonadota bacterium (assembly GCA_003242645.1). Next base: position 5,303 of record QGVC01000182.1, on the reverse strand, counting down.
CGTCCTTCGTCCCGCGGGTTTGGAAGGTTTCCCGGCATATCCGGGCGCATTTGGCGTGTGCGTCTTACCCCGATTGCGGGGCCGCCGCCAAGGGTTACGTCACTCGAATAGCCGAAGCTGGCTGCTGCTCGAGCCGAACGTTTGTCGCGCCATCCGGATCTTCCCGTAAATCCAGACGAACGAGATCAGGATCTTGATGAGCGTCACCGCATAGAACATGCGAAACACGAAGGCGTAGATCACGAACCAGAACATCTTCCGGTTCATGGAGATCGGCGAGACGCCCAGATCGAAATGCTCCATGATGTCGAAGAACCCGCCGCGCAGCACGAGATCGATGGTGAAGAGGGAGGCGGCGATCGGGCCGGCATGAATGGGCTCCTTGCCGTCTGAGAAGATCATGTGCCCTTCCGCCTGGAGCAGCAGGCAGCTGATCGTGAAGAGCACGTAGAACACCAGCATCGAAACGGCCATGAAGCGGTAGTACATGGCCGCATTCCGAAGCGTCTCACGGCTGAAGGAGAATTCGACCCACTGGTCGAGCTCTTCGTGCTTGCGGTCGTGGTAGAAAATGATGAAAACCGACGCCGCGATCATCAGCACGGCGATGGCAATGGCCACAAACACGGCCGGCGTCGTGTCTAGGATCGCGAGCATCGTGGCGCCCTCTTGGCCCTCTTGGCACCCTTTGTGCGGCGGGGCCGATTACTGCCCGACTAAGCTCGGTGGTCCCGCAACTCAGCTAACCCTGTGTACGATAGAGGCTCGGCGGATACACTGAACTCAGGGCGAAAGCCCGCCGGCGAGCGTCGGCACGTCGACGGCAAGGAAGCCGTAATGCTTCATCCAGCGCAGGTCGGCGGAGAACATGTCGCGCAGGTCCGGGATGCCGTACTTCAGCATGGCAATGCGATCGAGCCCCATGCCGAAGGCGAAGCCCTGATACTTCTCCGGATCCAGGCCGCAGTTGCGGATGACGTTCGGGTGCACCATGCCGGAGCCGAGGATTTCCAGCCAGTGCCCCGGCTTGCCGATGGCCGCCGCGTCGATGTCCACCTCCATCGATGGCTCAGTGAACGGAAAGTGCGAGGCGCGGAAACGCATCTTCACCTCGTCCACCTCGAAGAAGGCCTTGCAGAACTCCTCGAGGCACCACTTGAGGTGGCCCAGGTGCGTGCTCTCGTCGATCACGAGGCCCTCGATCTGGTGGAACATCGGCGTGTGCGTCTGGTCGCTGTCGCAGCGGTAGACGCGGCCGGGCGCGATGATCCGGATCGGCGGCTTCTGCGAGAGCATGGTGCGGATCTGCACCGGGCTCGTATGCGTGCGCAGCAGCATGCGCTGCCGGTTTGACCCATCCCCCGCCGTCGTGTCGCGCAAGTAGAACGTATCGTGCTCCTGGCGAGCCGGATGCTCCTCCGGAATGTTGAGCTTGGTGAAGTTGTAGTCGTCCGTCTCGATGTCCGGCCCCTCGGCCACCGAGAAGCCCATGTCGGCAAAGATCTCGATGACCTCGTCGAAAACCTGGGAGACCGGATGGATGCGCCCCTCGGCGAGAGGACCAAGCCTGACCGGCAGGGTGATATCGGCACGCTCCGTGGCGAGGCGTTCCTCCAGCGCCGCGGCCTCGAGGACCGCCTTTCGTGCTTCGAGAGCTTCCGTGACCGCCCCCTTGAGGGTGTTAGTGGCCTGCCCGAACTCGCGCCGCTGCTCCGGCGGCAGCGTGCCGAGCTTTGCCATCTGCTCCGGAATCTTGCCCTTCTTGCCGAGCGCGGCGATGCGCACCTGCTCGAGTGCGGCGAGATCTTTCGCCCCTTCGATTTGCTTCAGCAGCTCGGACTTGAGCGTCTCGAGTTCGGGGAATTTCGCCATCGGGATTGCCTCTGCCCCGCGCCGATTACCCTGGCCGGTAGCGAACGCCTTAGCGCGCCCTCTAGCCAGCCTAAGCCGATGCTGCCTGGCGGGCGGCCTGCACAGCAGCGTTCGCCTGCTCAACCAGCGCCTTGAAGGCGGCCGAATCGTGGACGGCGAGGTCGGCCAGAACCTTACGGTCGACTGCGATGCCGGCCTTGTTCAGCCCGTTGATGAACTGGCCGTACGTTGTGCCGAGCTGGCGGGCAGCGGCATTGATGCGCTGGATCCAAAGTGCCCGGAAATTGCGCTTGCGGCGCTTGCGATCGCGATAGGCATACTGCTGCGCCCGCTCGACCGCCTGCTTGGCAACGCGGATCGTATTCTTGCGCCGGCCGTAGTAGCCCTTGGCAGCCTTGAGAACTTTCTTGTGCCTCGCGTGAGCGGTTACGCCGCGCTTAACACGTGCCATTGTCGTGCTCCGTCAGATGAAGGATTAGAGCGGATCGTTTCGATGTCCGATCAGGCTTATCACCGGTCGTACGGCATGTACTTCTTGACGATCTTCGCGTCGCTGTCGCACAGCACCATGGTGCCGCGCGCATTCCGGATGAACTTCGGGGACCGCTTGATCATGCCGTGGCGCTTGCCCTGCGCCTGAACCTTCACCTTGCCGGTGGCGGTCATCTTGAAGCGCTTCTTCGCGCTGCTCTTCGTCTTCAGTTTGGGCATTTTGCTTGCTCCTTGTGTTGTTTGTGGCGGCGCCGCTGCACTCGCATCGCAACCGAGACGACCGCGCCCCCAAGGCGCCTGCCAGGGAGCAAGGATGCGACCGCCGTGTTTTCGTGCAAACGTAATGGAGCCGCCACGGCATGCCCCGCCGGGCGGCTCGGCTCGCTTATAAAGCAGAAGATACCGCTGGTGCAAGCAGCTCCAGCGCTTAGCGCGGCGCCAGGACCATCACCATCTGGCGGCCTTCGAGGCGGGGCTCGGCTTCCACCTTGGCCAGATCGCCAAGATCCGCCTTGACCCTCTGCAGAAGGTCCATGCCCAATTCCTGGTGCGCCATTTCGCGCCCGCGGAAACGCAAGGTGATCTTCACCTTGTCTCCCTCGTCGAAGAAGCGCCTGATCGCGCGCATTTTCACTTGATAATCGTGATCATCGATGCTGGGCCGCATCTTGATCTCTTTGACCTCGACGGTCTTCTGGTGCTTGCGCGCCTCAGCCGCCTTCTTCTGCTCTTGGTACTTGAATTTTCCGTAATCGAGGATTTTGCAAACCGGCGGGGTTGAGTCGGGGGACACCTCAACGAGGTCGAGTCCCGCGGCTTCGGCACGCTCCAAAGCTTCTGCGCGGCTCACGATGCCCAGATTTCGCCCGTTCTCGTCGATCAGCCGTACCTCTCTGGCCCTGATCGCTTCATTGACCCTCGGGCCGCTGGGCTCGCGGTCTGGCGTGCCCCTAAGCATTGGTCGACGGATGTTCAGTCTCCCTCTGTTGTTTCGAAACCAAGCTTCTCATACACGCAACGCGGCGGTCGCTCGTTGCGGCCACCGTGATACCTGGACTAGCAAGATCGGGAATGTCCCCGGCCAAGTCAAGCGGAAGGAACGCAGGTGCGAGATGAGCTAACGGCCGACCAGGCTTCGGCGAGTCGAGTGCCGAGAAGGCTGTCGTAGACCTGTAAAGTCGCCGCTTGCATGGCACCCAGCGAGAACGATCGGCACACATGATCGCGGGCCCGTTTTCCGATGGCGGCACGCTCTTCTTCAGAAAGCGAGAGCGCTTCGCGGAGCCGTTGCGCCAGCGCCTCCGGATCGCCCGGCGGGACAAGCCAGCCGGTAATCTCCTCCCGTGACACGACGGGCTCGGCACGCACCGTTTCCGGGGTAGCGCCGATGTCGGTTGCGATGACCGGACAGCACATGGCCTCAGCTTCGGCAGCCGCGCGGCCAAACGCTTCAGGCTCGGTCGAGGCAACGACGGCCACGTGGGCCGTGACATAGGCCGCCGGCATATCTTCGACATGACCGACGAGGCGGACGCGCTGGGAAAGCCCGCTGGCTGCGATTTGCTGCTCCAAATCGCGGACGTAGTCCGTTCGGCCTTGGGCATCGCCAGCCAGAATTACGACCCAATCGTCACCGGCGAAATTCTGTTGCGCGAGCCGCGCTGCAGCTGCGATGACCACGCTCTGCCCCTTCCAGCCTGTCAGCCGCGCGGCGTGAAGCACAACGCGCTGTCCTGGCCGAATACCCCAGTGCCGCTGCAGCCTCTCGACCCTCTCGGGTGAAACATTGCTGGGGTCGAAGCTCTCTTCGTCGATGCCACGGTGGATGACGCGGATTCGGCTCTCCGGGGTGCCGTAGCGCGACTGGATCAGGCGCGAGGTGTAGTGGGAGTTGGCGATCACCACGTCCCCGCGCGCCATCACGCTGTTGTACGTGCGCTTGAGCGCGCCCTTCTCGTTATAGGCCCCGTGATATGTCGTCACGAAGGGCCTGCCACTTAGACGTGCGGCCCATAGAGCCGTCCAGGCAGGAGCACGACTGCGGGCATGGAGAAGATCGACCTGCTCACGTTCGACCAATTTCTGCAACCGGCGCGCATTGATGAGCATAGACAACGGATTCTTCGTGCCCGCGTTGAAGGTCATGACCTCGCCCCCGGCCTCAGTCACCTGGGGCACCATGCGCCCGCCTTCGGTGACGACCAGCGCTCGGCCGCCTGCAGCGGTAATGGCCTGCGTCATCTCGATCGTGGTGCGCTCGGCGCCGCCGGTGTCGAGACGCGGGATGATCTGAAGTATGGTCGGGCGATGGTTCGGCACGAGCGGCCCCTCTAACAGGAAGGACCTCAGTAAGATGCCCGACTCCAAGAGGCAAGATCTCGACGTTGGTACTGGCGCAAATCGCCGCCGCATCGCCGTTCTGCGGGACGAAGGGCGTGCGCCGTGTTTGCTTTGGTTGCCGGGCTTCAAGTCCGACATGATCAGCACCAAGGCAACAGCCCTGAGCGAGTGGGCGCGCGGGAAGGGGCTCGCCTGCACACGTTTCGACTACAGCGGCCACGGTCAGTCGGAGGGGCGGTTCGAGGACGGCACCCTGAGCCGCTGGCTGGAGGAAACACGCGCTGTTTTCACCCAAAGGACCGAGGGACCGGTGATCGTCCTCGGCTCGAGCATGGGAGGCTACATTGCCCTCTTACTGCTCCGGCAGCTTATAGCCGAGGCACCCGAGGAAGCTGCTCGGATCAAGGCGTTGGTTCTCATCGCCCCCGCCTGGGACATGACCGAGGAGCTGATGTGGAAGGAGTTCCCCGACGAGATCCGGCAGGAGATCATGGAAAAGGGTGTCTGGCTGCGGCCATCAGCCTACGGGGAGCCTTACCCGATCACTCATGGCCTAATCGAAGATGGCCGTCGGCATTTGCTGGGGCGTCGGCCGTGGG
>QGVC01000631.1 GCA_003242645.1 Pseudomonadota bacterium | reverse complement strand
GTACGCGAAGGCACGATCACCGTGCCTCGGGCCGTCGAGGAGGTGGTCCGTTTGCTTATAAGGGACTAACTAATCTGCGAGATTTGGTATTTTTGCGAAGCACACTTCCGGTAAAGCCGATAAGCATTATTTCGAGTGAATGTCCGAGCGGCGACCGACAATCCTTCTCACCGGCTTTGGCCCGTTTCCTGGTGTGCCGGAAAATGCAACAGCGGAGCTTGTGCCGGAGGTGGCACGCGAAGCCCGCAAGCGCTGGCCCGGCTTTCACGTCGAAACGGCCATTTTGCCGACGGAATGGCGTGCTGCACCCGAGACTGTGGTGGATCTCATCACGGAGCTGAAGCCGACCGTGGCTCTTCACTTCGGCGTCTCCAGCTCGGCCCACGGTTTCATGATCGAGTCCCGGGGCGAAAACCGTGCGCGGCCGATCTGCGACGCCGCCGGGCATCTGCCGCCATCCGACAGACTGTCTCCTGAGGGACCGGATTTTCTGACCGCAAGCTTTCCCGCTCGTCACATCGTGGAGCGCTTACGAAAGCGGGCGCTGCCGGTCAGCCTATCTCGGGACGCGGGCGGCTACCTGTGCAATGCAGTCCTCTATCGATCTCTTGAACGAGCGCGACGAGTCGGACGGCCGATAAGGTGCGGTTTCGTCCATGTGCCAGCGGCCCTCGGCCGTAAGACTAGCAGTAGCCCCATCCCCGCTCGGTTAGGCTGGGAGCAGGCCATCAGCGGCAGCCTGGAAATCATTGCGGCGACGCTCGGCCGGCCATTTCCGGCCTGAGGTCAAAATCCAGCCTCCCTTAATGCGTTGAGCCATTGCGGAGCACAGCGAATGTTTGCAGCCGGAAGGCCACGCCAGTTGGGCAGCACCTCCTCTGTGCACAAGTCGCTGGCCTCTGGCACGAGGCGCGCAATCAGCGCTTTGACAACCATCTCCGATGCGCGTTTCGCGCCGTCGTCGATCTTCACGGCGAAGCCCAGCTTTCGCGCCGGCACCGCTCCGCAGTAGACCCCTTCGGCCCCGGTCTTGAGGAACACCTGACCGGGGAACCGGGCCATGAGCACCGTATCAAGCCGCCCTTGACCAGCGACCAGCTCCGGCTCGGCCCAACAGGCCTGAAGCACGCGCCGAGCCGCCTCCGACCGCACACCCGACAAACCCTCGCCCGTGGCCAGGCGGGCGAATGCGCGCGCCAGATTGGCGAGCGGTATCGCCCAGTTGGGAGCAGAGCACCCGTCAATGCCAACCCGGTCGCTGGTGATTGGAGCACCTGTCAGATCCTTCAGCGCCGCGGCGATGCGAGCTTGCACGGGGTGCTCCGGCCGCCAGTAATCGTCTAACGGCTCGCCCATATGCACCGCCGTTGCGAGCATGCCTGCGTGCTTGCCGGAGCAATTGTTGTGCAGCGGCGTAGGTTGCTGACCGCTAAGAATGAGTTGGCGTGCCGCGTCGAGTGACAGCGGCTCATGAGCCCCACACGCAAGCGACCTGACGTCCAGCCCGGCCTTCGCAAGCATGCCTGCGGCCACGGCGACGTGCCGCTCCGTCCCGCTATGGGAAGCGCAAACAAGCGCGATTTCTGCCGCCCCGAAACCGAAACGTTCGGCTGCTCCTGTTTCGATTAGCGGGAGACATTGGATTGCCTTGATCGCGGAGCGCGGGAAAATCGGCCGATAGACATCGCCAAGCGCGAACGCCAATCGCCCATCCGGCCCCTCGACGGCTACCGCTCCGCGGTGCCGGCTTTCCACGCGCTCCCCGCGCAGCACCTCGACTAGGACGGGATTGGCCATAGCGGCTCCGGTGTCCGGCAGTCGCACGCGATTGTCAATTCCCGTCGCTTGCGGACGGGAACGCGACCAGAGCATCCGCGCGTTGTGCCAGATGGCAAACTGGCGATTGACACAGGAGGTGCCCTTTGCGGCCACCGGATAAGAAGACCCAGGCTCAAAAGACGGGAA
>QGVC01000630.1 GCA_003242645.1 Pseudomonadota bacterium | reverse complement strand
TAAAAAACAGAGGGCGCAAATCTAAATCTTGATGACAATGAGATTCTTTCTATCCGCGCCGTACTCTCTTTAAAAGGGGGCGAAAATGGAGAGAGCGCGGCCCCGCTAAAGTAGACCTTCTCACCGACTATGTGGGGCACGGTAACCGCCGTGCCTCGCATTTATTTTCAATTCAGGCGTTCAGCCGCCTGTAGAACGATGGCCGGCTAGCTAGCATAAGGTGCCGACCAGCTGAGCTCGTCTGTTAGCACGACGCGCCTGTACCGTCACCTCGCCCCCCGCTTCATCACCGCGGATGCGAGCAGGCCCGCCCCCACCGCAATTGTCACGGTGAAAATTCCGTATAGCAGCGGCCGGCGAAAGGCGAAGTTGTGGAGCCAGAGTTCTAGACCCTCGCGTTCGAGCCTGACGCGAGCTGTGTAGGTGCTGATAATCTGGCCATTGCGGAAAAGATAGACGCGGACGTCGAGCGGCCCGACGGGCACGTTGGCCGGCAGGTTGACCGCCGCCCGGAACAGGCTGCGGCCAATGAAAACGACGCCATAGTCCTCCTGGACGTAGAGGCCATCCTTCTGCTTGAGACGCACGACCGCTTCAGCGAACTCCTGCAGCTCGGCCGTTGTGACGCCCGTCTCCCACCCCTGCACCGGCGTCATGCGCACGTACTCGAACCCGATGTCGTTCTCCCGCAGCACCAGCGGATTGGTTATCTCGTCCAGCGGCCGCGTGGACAAAATGGCGTAGTAGCTCGGAACGCTCTCAAAGGTGATCGAGTGCGTGTTGATCCAGATGCCGGCCACGTTGCTCTTGCGCCGGGCAACAAGCCGGGTTGGCGTGCCCTCCAGCACGATGACGATATCGTAAAGGCCGGACTCCGCCGTCGATTGCCGGCTGTGATCAACGGCGCCGAAAATGACGATTTCCGTTCCGGTGAAACTGGAGGTCACCGCGACGGCGCGCGACGAAACATCGGCCTGGACAGTCTCCCGCGGAGCGGTGTCAGGGGGCACGGGCTGCGCAGGTTGCGAACGCTGAGTCTGTTCTGCCGGGCTTTCAGCCTTTGGCTGAGGGGCGGAGGCGGGAGGCCGAGCAGGTGAAGCAGAGGGCTGCCGCCGCTGGGCCTCGGCCATCTCGATGCCGGCGAGCATGGTCAGGCCCAACAATACGAGGACCGCCCCCCAAACTCCTCTCCAAACTCGCCGGTTGAGCCTCAAAGCCTGCCCCCGACAACGCCGCTGATTGAATACTCATCTGCCGGGGTCGCTACCAAGCCCCAGCCGATGCGAATGCAGACAAGCAGGACCAAGCCCGCCAGAAGAAAGCGCAGCTGCTCCCCCTGGAGCTTCTGTCCCGCCGCCGCGCCAAACTGGGCACCGACGACGCCACCGATCATCAACAGCACAGCCAGAACAACGTCGACGGTCTTGTTTTCCGTCGCGTGCAGAATGGTGGTGAAGGCTGTGACGAACACGATCTGAAACAGCGATGTACCGACCACCACGTTCGTCGGTACGCGCAGCAGGTAGATCATTGCGGGCACCATGATGAATCCGCCGCCCACACCCATGATGGCGCCCAGCAAACCGACGACCATCCCGATCGCGATGGGCGGAATGGCGCTGATGTAGAGCTTCGACCGGTGGAAGCGCATCTTGAAGGGCATCTTGTGCATCCAGATGTGCTGTCCCGGTCGCTTCACACTAACTGGCTTGCCGCTACGGGCCTTGTGCATCGCGTTGATGCTTTCCATCAGCATCAACACGCCGATGACGCCGAGGAATGTGACGTAGGCGAGTGCAACGAACAGTTCGAACTGGCCAATCTGCCGCAAGAGCTTCACCGCCTCGACGCCGAGGAGTGACCCGACGAGGCCCCCCGCGAGCAGGACCGTGCCCATCTTGATGTCGACGTTATTGCGGCGCCACTGCGCGACCGCTCCGGAGACGGAAGAAGCAACGATTTGGG
>QGVC01000629.1 GCA_003242645.1 Pseudomonadota bacterium | reverse complement strand
AATCAGGTTGACATTCAAAACCCTTTTCCGATCGCCGCGGATCGTGGGCAGTCCCTTGGCTCGGTCCGCATAAAACGACATGTCCGGATCGCGCGCATAATTCGTGAGAGCAAGGATTTGCTCCCGATCCGCCAGCGCTAGGATGAGTTGATCGGCGCACGCATTTATCGACACGATCCGTCTCGGTGCAGCGGCTTCCGCCGGAAGCAATTCAAGGCAGGCCATCGCACCTATTGCGGCGAGGGCACACCTAATCCACCGGGGTACAGGTCCTCTCACAATCGTGCCTTGTTCGCTCTCGCGCGAGCTGATACCGTTCCAACAGCCCTGCGACACATCTCGTGGCAGGCGCCCTTATTGGGCGGAACCGATCTCGACGAGGTTTGCGTTATGTTGCGTTTCGCGTACAGCGCCACATGCGCGGGCGTGCTTGTATCCTTGCCAATCGTCGTGAGCGAGGCAAGCGCCCAACAGCAATCGATGCAGTTGCCAGAGCTGGTGATCGAAACCGAGCCAGCCCCTCCCAAGAAGCAGCAGGCCTCGACCGGCAAATCGGGTTCCTCGACGAAAACGCGCGCTGAGGCGGCACCCGGACAGGTCGTCGTCACCCCGAGCCGAGCGGAGGAGTCCGCCGCGAATGTCGCAAGCGCTATCACGGTCATTGACCGCACCGAAATCGAGCGAGCTGTTGGGTCCGGCGCGACGGTTGCTGATATCTTGAAGGGGTTGCCGGGTCTGAATATTGCCCAGTCCGGCGGGCCGGGCGGTGAAACCAATGTGCGCATTCGCGGCGCCGACAGTGATCAGACGCTCGTCATGATCGACGGTGTGCGCATCAACGATCCTGCGAGCACGGGTAGCGAGTTCGATTTTGCGGTTTTTTCGCTTGTCAACGTTGAGCGCATCGAGATCTTGAGAGGGCCGCAGTCGGGTCTCTACGGCGGTGACGCCATCGGAGGGGTGATCAATATTATCACGCGCAAGGGTGAGGGGCCGCCGCAAGGCTTCGCAGCGATCGAAGGCGGAAGCTACAACACGTTCTCGCAGCGCGCGGGCGTGAGCGGTGCCAATGGCCCTGTGAGCTATTCGTTCGGGGCATTCAATTTCCGTACGTCAGGCTTTTCCCGGTTCGATGGTGGACGTGAAAATGATGCCACCGAGAAGCAGGCGTTCAACGGCCGGGTCGACTATCAGGTGGCGCCGAACTTCTCTGTAGGCGCACGCCTTGGTCTCTATACGCTCGACGCAGAGCTTGATGGCACACGGGGAGACACACCGGACTATACCGAGCGCACTTTGATCGATGGCGCCCTAACGAGCAGGCTCGACCTCTTCGGCGGCGCGATGCGCAATACCCTTACGCTCTATGCCAACCAGGCCGACCGCCTTTTCTTTGCCTGTGATAACGCCGCTTGTTCGTCCAATACGACCAGCAAGTTTAAGGGCCAGCGTATCGGCGTCGAGCTCCAATCGGATTTCGATATACGGGGTGATGATAGGCTTGCGATCGGCGGCCGAATAGAACAGTTGGCCGCGGAAAGCCGCGACACTTCCTCGACGGACCTTTCTACTCACGAACGCTACGACGTGACTGAGATCAACAAATCGGCCTTCGCCATCTACACGTTCAACCCCATCCGTGCGTTCACACTAAGCGCCGCAGGTCGCCTGGATGATTTCGACACAGGTGAGGTTATAGGCACGTATCGGTTTGCTGCGGCATATTGGTTCTATGAGACCGGTACCAAGCTCCGCGCCAGCTATGGCACAGGGGCCAAAGCGCCCACGATTCAGCAGCGCTTCGACAATACGACGCTCTTTGGTTTTCTGCCCGTCAGTGGCAACCCCGATCTCGAGGTCGAGAAAAGCCGCGGCTTCGATATTGGCATCGACCAAAGCCTCTTGGGCGGCACGATGGACCTCTCTGTGACGTACTTCAACAACGACATCAAAGACCTCATCGAGTTCGA
>QGVC01000181.1 GCA_003242645.1 Pseudomonadota bacterium | reverse complement strand
GATCAATGCCGATCGGGTCGGAAACACGCATGGGCCGCTGATCGTCCGCGTCACGCTCGTCAACGGCAAGCAGACGCTGACGCTCTCCGGCGAGACTGCCGCCTCGACCGGTTTCGCGCTTTAGGGCTTGACCTTGTGCCTGGCACCGGGCTGCTGCCGGCGGTCGTGCCAGGGGCTTTCGGCGCATGGCTGCTGATGCTGCGCGATTACGGGACGTTGCCGCTGTCGGAAATATTGGCGCCAGCAATTCATTACGCCGAGCACGGATATCCGCTCGTTCCACGGATCGTAAACGCTTTGAGCACGGTGCAGGATCTGTTTCGGAAAGAGTGGCCTTCCTCGGCTGAAGTCTATTGCAGAGGGGAGCTACCCAGACCCGGCGATCTTTTCCGGAATCCGGCGCTTGCCGCCACGTATCGAAGAATTCTTCAGGAAGCCGAGGCGGTCGGTGGCGACCGCGAGCGCCAGATCGAGGCGGCCCGCCGCGCTTGGTATGAGGGCTTCGTCGCCGAGGCCGTGGACAAGTTCTATCGGTCGGCAGAGCTGCTGGACACAAGCGGCCGGAGGCACGGTGGGCTTCTTACCGGCGAGGATATGGCCCGCTGGCGCCCGACGATAGAGGAGCCGGTAACCTACGAGTACCACGGATACACGGTGGCGAAATGCGGGCCCTGGAGCCAAGGTCCCTTGATGTTGCAGCAGCTCGCTTTGCTGCGGGATATTCCGCTGGGCGACATGGATCCGGTCGGGCCGGACTTCGTGCATACTGTGGTCGAAGCGGCCAAGCTCGCCTTTGCCGATAGGGAGGCCTGGTACGGTGATGCGGAGAACTACGAGGCGCCATTGGCCACGCTGCTTTCCGATGCCTACAACGCGGAACGGCGTGCGCTGATCGGAAAAACTGCCTCGGCCGAGTTTCGCCCCGGCAGCCCGGATGGGCGGAAACCCAACCTGCCCGCCTATCGCATTGCGGACGAGAACAGCCTCGACATCAATGCTCTGCTCGGGGCCGGGGAGCCGACCGTGGCGCGCGATGGAGAGCCGAGGACGGATCGTTCCGGCGCCATGCGCGGCGATACCTGCCACATCGACGTCATCGACCGCTGGGGGAACATGGTGGCGGCGACTCCGAGCGGCGGCTGGTTCCAATCGAGCCCAGTCGTCCCGGGCCTCGGCTTCTCGATTACCACCCGTGGTCAGATGTTCTGGCTTCAAGAGGGGTTGCCGAGCACACTGGCTCCGGGCCGCCGCCCGCGCACGACGCTCACGCCATCAATGGCTCTGCGGGACGGCAAGCCCTATTTGGCCTGGGGCACGCCGGGGGGTGATCAGCAGGATCAGTGGTCTCTCATTCTCTTCCTGCGGCATGTCCATCACGGACTGAATTTGCAGGAGGCGATCGATGCCCCGTCATTTCATAGTGAGCATTGTCCGAGCTCTTTCTGGCCGCGGGAGGCACGGCCAAACCGGCTGGTGCTGGAGGGGCGGTTCCCGCCTGAAACCGTCGCCGAGCTGAAGGCTCGCGGGCACGATGTCGTGGTTGGTGAGGACTGGTCCGAAGGCCGTCTTTCGGCCTGCTCGCGCGAGGATCGCGGCGGGACGCTTTACCTGCGTGCTGCAGCGAACCCCCGCGGAATGCAAGGCTACGCCGTCGGCAGATAGGAGGAAGCAGTGGACCTTGGACTGAAGGGGCGCCGGGCGCTCGTGCTCGCTTCGACGAAGGGTCTCGGCCGCGCCGTGGCCACGGCCCTGGCAGGGGAAGGTACCTCCGTCATGATCTGCGGCCGTTCTGGTGCCGCGCAGGCGGCAGCGGAGATTTCCCGCGAGACCAGCGGCGCCGTGATGGGGCGTGACTGTGATCTTCACGACCGCGCTGCCATTGATGATCTGTTTCAGGCAGCAGTGGGCGAAATGGGTGGCGTCGATATTCTCGTCCTGAACAGCGGCGGGCCGCCACCCGCGCCGGCCCTCGAGGTTTCAGACAAAGCCTGGAGCGAGTGGTTCGAGCGCATGGTCGGCAACCTCATCCATGCGGCCACTCTGGCCCTTCCGGCCATGCGGGAGCGCAAGTGGGGACGGCTTCTTACGATCGCGTCCTCAGCCGCCGTGCAGCCCATTCCTGGGATGGCACTATCGAACAGCTTGAGAGCATCGCTGCTCGCCTGGAATAAGACGCTTGCGGCCGAGGTCGCTGCCGACGGCATCACGTGCAACGTTGTTCTGCCCGGCCGCATCGACACAGAGCGCGTAGCGGCGCTTGATGAAGCCAGAGCGAAACGCGAAGGGCGAAGCGTCGAAGAAATCCGGCGGGATGTTCTTGCCGGCATTCCGATAGGTCGCTATGGCCGGCCCGAGGAGTTCGGTTCCGTAGCTGCTTTCCTTTGCTCGGATCGTGCAAGCTACGTGACGGGCACCGTGGTGAGGATCGACGGCGGCCTCATCCGCGGCATTTGAGGCAATTCTCAAACGCGCGGCACTACTTCCCCTCGCACCTGCTAGTGGGGCCAGAGCGCCTCAGCCTTTCACCTTCACGTAGCTACCCGGCGCATCCTCGATGACACCAAGCACCGCACCGGGCTCGCGCGCCGGGACGCGCTTGCCGGAATGCTTGGCCAGCCATTTGGTCCAGTGCGGCCACCAGGAACCGGGGGTCTCCTTAGCTCCTGCGATCCATTCTTCCAGCGTTTCGGCTGGCTTCTTGTTGGTCCAATACTGATACTTGATCCGGTTCGGGTCCGGAGGGTTGATCACGCCGGCAATGTGGCCGGAGCCCGCAAGTACGAACTCTACCGGGCCGCCGAACAGCTTCGATCCGACGAACACCGATTTCGCCGGTGCGATGTGGTCCTCCCGCGTCGCAAGCTCGTAAATGGGAAGCTTGACCTGCTTGAGATCCAGCCGCGTGCCGGCAATCTTCATCTCGCCCTTGGCCAGCTTGTTCTCATGATAGAACTCTCGCAGGTAAAACCTGTGGTTTGCAGCCGGCATCCGCGTTGAATCCTGGTTCCAGTACAGGAGATCGAACGGGAATGGCTTTTTGCCGAGCAGGTAATTGTTGACGACGTAAGGCCAGATCAGGTCCTTCGGCCGCAACAGGTTGAACACTGTGGCCATCCGCGAGCCGTCGAGGTAGCCACGTTCGGCCATCATCTCTTCCAGGGCCGCCAGCTGCGCATCGTCGATAAACACGAGCAGATCGCCGGCGTGGTTGAAGTCGACCTGCGCCGCAAGGAACGTTGCCGACTTGTAAAGATCCTCACCCCGCGCAGCCAGGTACGCCAGCAGCGTCGCCAGCAGCGTACCGCCGACGCAGTAGCCGAGGACGTTGATCTGATCCTCGCCGGTTTCGCGCATGACAGCATTGGTGGCTGCGAGCGCGCCTTCGAACATGTAGTCCTCGAACGTCTTGTCCTTCAGCCGCTCGTCAGGGTTGACCCACGAAATGACGAAGACCGTGAAGCCCTGGTCGACGACGTATTTGACGAACGACTTCTGCTGGGTGAGGTCGAGGATGTAGTACTTGTTGATCCACGGCGGAATAATGAGCAGTGGCGTCTTGTAAACCGTCTCCGTCGTCGGCGCATATTGGATGAGCTGCAGGAGATCGTTCTGGAAAATGACCTTGCCAGGGGTTACGGCAAGGTTGCGCCCGACCTCAAAGGCGTCGAGGTCCGTCTGGCGGATCTTCAAGAGATCGCCTGATCTCTCCAAGTCCTCCGCCAAATGTTCGAGGCCCTGAACGAGATTGCGGCCGTTCGTAGCGAGAGTTTCGCGCAGAACCTCCGGGTTTGTGATGGGGAAGTTTGACGGCGACAGCGCGCTGAGCAGCTGCTCGAGATAGAACTCGGCTTTCATGCGCGTGCGCTCGTCAATGCCGTCCGTCCTTTCAAGGATGGATTCGGCCCACCGCGCCGTCAGCAGATAAAGCTGCTTCCAATAATCGAAATAAGGACTTTCTGACCACTCCGGGTCTTTGAAGCGATTGTCTCCGTGCTCCGGTTCTGCCACCGGCTCGGCCTTCTCTCCGAGCGCGCGGCGGACGGCCGACTGCCAAAGGTTGAAATAACCGCTCACCAGCTCGCCTTGCGCCTCGGCAAGCCGCTGCGGATCGCTAAACCAATACTGGGCGACTTTTCCCAGGGTTTTGGCTGCTTCCATCATTTCGTTCGCCGCCGAGTACGGGCCGACGTGGCTGTCGGCGCGCTCGACGAAACGAGCCATGACCTTGCCACCTTGCTCGAACAGTTTGAGCAGGTTCAGTGCCAGCTCCTCGGGATTCTCGAGCTTGTAGGCTGTGGTGGCCGGCCTGTTTTCGGGGTTTGGCTTCTGCATTGTTGCCCCGCACGTCCGAAGGCTTCCCCGGGTGACATTCGGCCCCGATCCGGTGGAAGCACAGCGTGACTGAATTTATCGATAAGACTTCGAGACATTTAGATAGTGTTGCAAGAGTACCGGCGCCAGCGTACAGGCGAACCGTTTCAGAATCGATTAAATTTGACGCATGATTTATTGCAGCGCCAGCAACGAAGCTCGAGTGAACCGGCCCTTGGCCGGCGTTAAGCTCTGGGCGGCACTCCTCGCGTGTGTGATGGGATTGGCGCTCGCAAGCTGCTCGCGAGCCAACTCCACGCGCTTACCAGAGCTCGCAACGCTGCCGGAAGGCCTGCTCACCAAGGAGCAGCAGCAGGAGGCTGTCGAGAAGCTGCAGGAGCGCCGGAAGGTCCACCGCGAGCAAGCCATCGAGGAGATCAAGAGCGCCCGGCGCAACTGACCGGAAGCTTTCTTAACCGAGGGTTTCACCACCCGGCCCGCTCCCCGGCTCTGGACGAAGAGAAGCAAACGATCGTAAAGACGGACGGCGGATTTTGTCTGTGCTGACACTAACCGAGGGTTGATCCCGTGCACGAGGAGTTCCACCGCATCAAACGCCTGCCACCTTACGTTTTTGCTGAGGTCAATCGCCTCAAGGCAGAAGCACGAGCCGCCGGTGCCGACATCATCGACCTCGGCATGGGCAACCCGGACCTGCCGACCCCGAAGCACATCATCGACAAGCTGGTCGAGACGGTGAACAAGCCGCGCACCAACCGTTACTCGGCCTCGAAAGGCATCCTGGGACTCAGGCGCGCACAGGCCGCCTATTACGAGCGCCGCTTCGGCGTGAAGCTCGATCCCGAGACGCAGGTGATCGCCACCCTCGGCTCCAAGGAAGGCTTCGCCAACATGGCGCAGGCCATCACGGCACCGGGCGACGTCATTCTGGTGCCGAACCCGACTTATCCCATCCACGAGTTCGGCTTCATCATCTCCGGAGCATCTATCCGCCACATCCCGGCGAGCAACGGCCCGGAGTTTCTTCGCGGCGTCGAGCGCGCGGCCAAGTACTCGATCCCCAAGCCGTTGGCGATGGTGCTGAACTACCCGTCGAATCCGACGGCCATGACGGTGGATCTGGACTTCTATGCGGAGGCGGTACAACTCGCCAAGCGGCTGGGCCTCATCATTCTGTCGGACCTCGCCTACGCCGAGATCTACTTCGACAACAATCCGCCACCCTCGGTGCTGCAGGTGCCGGGTGCAATTGATGTCGCAGTCGAGTTCACCTCGCTCTCGAAGACCTACAGCATGCCTGGCTGGCGTGTGGGCTTCGCGGTGGGGAACGAACGGCTCATCGCGGCGCTGGCACGAGTCAAATCTTATCTCGACTACGGTGCCTTCACGCCGATCCAGGTTGCGGCCACGGCGGCGCTCAACGGGCCACAGGATTGCGTCGAGGAGATTCGGCAGGTCTACAAGAGCCGCCGCGATACCTTGATCGAGAGCTTCGCCCGAGCGGGCTGGCACATTCCCACTCCGCCGGCAACCATGTTCGCGTGGGCGCCGCTTCCCGAGCCCTACCGCGACATCGGCTCGGTTGAGTTTGCGAAGCTGTTGATAGAAAAGGCGGATGTGGCTGTCTCACCCGGGCTTGGGTTCGGTGAGTATGGCGAGGGCTACGTGCGCATCGCGCTGGTGGAGAACGAGCACCGGATCCGCCAGGCGGCGCGCAACATCAAGAGGTTCCTCTCGCAGCCACCTGAGTTGATGCACAACGTCATTCCACTGCAGAAGAAGGCCTCCAGCTAGTCTCGCACATGGCACCACCTTTAAGACTCGGGATTGCCGGCCTGGGTACCGTCGGCACTGGCCTCATCCGACTGCTCGATGCTCACGCAGAGCGGTTCAGGGCGACCCTCGGGCGTGACATCACGGTTACGGCCGTGTCGGCGCGCAACCGTCACAAAGACCGGGGCATCTCAATCGATCGTTTCCGGTGGGTGGACAATCCCGTCGAGCTGGCGGCCGATCCAGGCATCGATGTGTTCGTCGAGTTGATCGGCGGGGAAAATGGCATAGCCGCCGAGGCGGTCGAGGCCGCCCTCCGGGCCGGGAAGCACGTGGTGACCGCGAACAAGGCGCTGCTCGCCCGCCACGGCGTCCGGCTGGCTCGACTGGCCGAGGAACGCGGCATCGCCCTCAATTTCGAGGCGGCCGTCGCTGGCGGCATACCCGTCATCAAGACGATCCGGGAGGCGCTGCTCGGCAACGAGATCAGCCGCGTGTACGGCATCCTCAACGGCACGTGCAACTACATCCTCACCACAATGCAGGAGGAGGGGCGGCCCTTCGCTGAGGTGCTGAAGGAGGCCCAGGAGCGCGGCTACGCGGAGGCGGATCCGACCTTCGACATCGGCGGCTTCGACACGGCCCACAAGCTGTCGCTGCTGACGAGCCTGGCGTTCGGCACGGAGCTGGCGTTCGAGGACATCCACATCGAGGGCATTCAGCACATCACACCGGCTGACATCGAAGCAGCAGATGATCTTGGCTACCGCATCAAGCTGCTGGGTGTCGCCGTGCGCACGCCGAGTGGCATCGAGCAGCGGGTCCATCCGGCGATGGTGCCGAAGCACTCGGCTATCGCTGAGGTATCCGGCGTTACGAACTGCGTCGCGATCGACGGCGATTTCGTAGGAGACCTTCTTTTGGTGGGCTCGGGCGCCGGCGCCAAGCCGACCGCGTCCGCTGTGGCGAGCGACATCGGCGACATCGCCCGCGGGCTGGTTTTCCCGCCGTTTCTCACACCCGCCTCGAAGCTCAAGCCCTACACCCGCGCCATTCTCGACCGGCACCAGGGCGCCTATTACGTGCGGCTCACCGTCTACGATCGCCCGGGAACCATGGCGGCAATC
>QGVC01000628.1 GCA_003242645.1 Pseudomonadota bacterium | reverse complement strand
GAAACCGCGCGTCGCACGCGAGACCAGAACGTACCCAGAGGCAGCGTGACGAAGCTGTCGACGGCGCGCGCGAGGTGCTGGTGGGCAACAAGATCTCGCCCGGTAACCCCGTTACGAAGCCGGACGGCACGGTGCCTAAGCTGCGTCCGGCCACCTGCGCATTGCCGCGCTGGCGCCGGGGAAGGAGTTCACCTGGGAGGCGCGCCAGCCGGGCCTGCGCGTGGTCGCGTGCCATCACATCCAGGTCGAGGACGATGGAGCACGCGTCACCCTCACGCTCGCGTTCGGGGGCTGGATGGCCGCGCTAGTGTGGGCCGCTGGTGAGGCGCATCGCCTGCGCATACCTCGAGCAGGAGGCGCGCTCGCTCAAGACGCGTGTGGAAAGTCCGCGCAGCTGAGTCTGCTTATTATCGTGTGCTCCTACCCCAGCCCTCCCCTCGTATACTGGGGAGGGAGAGAACCGCACAAAACACGCAAGCCCGCTGTGATGCGGGCTTGCGTGGTCACGGATGTCTACCGTGGCTGCAACCGCGCCGGAGGCGCGGCTCACTCCCACTCGATCATTAAATCATCTGATTTTTGCTTATTTTTCAATTGTTTATAAACCAACAATCTGTCGGATACCATTAAAAGTACCATGACATATCAAGTGCGAGAGAAAGGCTCAGGCGCTGCGAACCGAACCCGCATCGTTGTTACCAGCCAAGCTTCGCCGCACCCAATCTCGATCCTTTGTGTAATGCCGATCGCGTGGTAGTACCGTCTGTGCGAAAAACTGCCCGATAGAAGCTTCGTGAATAGAAAAGTCCTTCGCCGCCAATGCCGGCAACCGCGCAAAGGCCGCATCATAATCGTCCATCTCAATAGCAGCAGCGTCGTCTTCCCCTGGCTCGATTCGCAAACAACGCTCGGGCCCAAGCAAGAGCTGGACCTGCGCAGTTGCATTATCGGTAGTCAAGAACATCGCTGCCTTGATGGCTTCGCGCCAAGCAATTAACCCGCCCATGACCTTGTCACTACTGAGAGAAAATGGCGCGTTACCCGTGCCAATGCTCAGCATTTGAACCTGATCGGGAGCAATGTCATAGGCCGTAAGGACATCCACCAGGGCAACCATAGATGGGTTGTTTGCCCACACACCACCGTCGATGAAGATGCGACCACTTTCCTTGTGCTCTAACCCCTTAAGATACGTTGGTGCAGCAGATGTTGCGCGAGCCACTTGCCACATTGGTGTCTTGTAGTCATTGCAATAATCTTCATGGTGGTCCGTCTTGAAGACTGCAATCTCAGTCTTGGGCATCATGAATGCAGGGATTACGAGCCGACAGATTGACTCACCGAGAAGGTGAGACTCAAACCGTCTCCGTAAAGCGCGCTCCAACTCCTCATGGTCCAGCCTAGCTCTGCGCAAAGAACGCAGACACCTCCACCATTGCAATAGTCTGTGCCGAGGAAGTGGCGGAAAAATGTGCCGTCCATCTTCACGATAGAAGTCTGAAATTTCTCCAGCAGACATCCCAAGACCAAGACCAAGAGCTATGATCCCTCCGGTCGAGGTTCCGGCAATCATGTCGAATACAGATGCGACGGGCCTCCCGAAACGGGCTTCGCACCGCCGCATCAACTCCGCAGTGTAAATGCCCCTGATCCCCCCTCCGTCCAGCGCCAATATCTTAAAAGGCCGATCTAAAGGCCAAGCTTGCTTGGGTCGGCGCGTGTCACGGCTATTGGCGCGGCGATCAGTGAACATCATTGAGCACTTCTCTCACAGCCGCGGCATCATCCAACATCTTGCGAGCGACACTTTCGTACCCCACGCTTGGGGCAAGCCATTCACCCGTCATGTGCCAAAGCTCATAGTAGATTAGCCACCCTGCAGTCAACGGCACAGTGGAATCGGCAATCAGGTCCGCCGGTGTCAACTCACGCCCTTCGGGATCGAAAAGGCACAACCCTGAAAACTGGGGCTTTTC
>QGVC01000180.1 GCA_003242645.1 Pseudomonadota bacterium | reverse complement strand
GTACGGACCCTCCGCGATCTTGCGCCCGAAATTCAACACGACGCAACGGTCGGTAATCCGCTCGATGACCCCCATTTCATGCTCGACGATTATGATGGTTAAATCCCGGTTTCTGTCGCGGACTTGAAGGATGTCGTTCATCAGCTCGGTTGTTTCATCATGCGTCATGCCGGCCGAGGGCTCATCGAGCAGCAGCAGACGGGGCGAGCTGATCAGCGCACGACAAATCTCGATCCGGCGACGATCAATCATCGGAAGAGCGCCAACCGGCTCGAAAATGCGCTTCACGAGTTGCGGCGAAAAAATTTCGAGAAGAGAGCAGGCGGCGTGATAATTCTCCTCGAATTCGCGCTTGAACGCGCTCCTCCTCATGAGGTTGAACCAAAGCCCCTGATTGAGGCGCTTATGGTTCCCGATCATGATGTTGTCGAACAATGACAACGGCAGCGACAACCGGGAGCGCTGGAACGTGCGCGACACGCCGGCGTGATACATTTTCTGGGGCGACGCGCCGGTGACGTCATTGCCCGCAAAGATCACCGTGCCGCTGTCCGGCCGATAGATGCCGGTGATGACGTTGAAGAACGTCGTTTTTCCGGAGCCATTAGGCCCAATCAGGCCAAGGATCTCGTTCGCATTGACCGTGAGATCGAGGTGATCAAGCGCAACGACGCCGCCAAACTGCCGCGTCAAGCCTCGCGCTTCGAGTAACGCTGTCATTTCTGCCACCCTGGAAAGTACTGGCGGACGGCGCGCGGCAGGAGTCCTTCCGGCCGGAACAGAAGAACAGCGATGACCAGCGAGGCGTACAGCAAGAACCGATACTCTTGGATCGTCTGCAGCTTCTCGGGGACGATCACGACGATGCACGTCGCGACCACAACGCCCCACGGATTGCCGATTCCGCCGAGCAACAGAATGGACACGAGAATCAGCGAGTCGGCGAAGGTGTAATTGTTCGGCGCCACGAACCCGCCGACCATGCCGAACAGCGCGCCGGCCATGCCGATGAGCAGATTGCCGAGCGTGAACGCCACGATTTTCCAGCGCGCAATATTGATGCCGAAACAGCTCGCTGCGAGCTCGTCCAGGCGCATGGCGTCAAGGTTCAGCCCTATCCAACTCCGCTCGAGCCGCCGCACCAGAGTGAAGGCGATGACGAGGAGCACCATACTGAGGACGAAATAATTCATGTAGAACGACAGCTCGATGCTGCCGAGCGAAATGTTGTCATTGAACGACCAGCCCAGAATTTCCATACCCGGAACTTGCATTCCCTGAGGCCCACCAAGAACGTCGTTGACCTCCAAGAAGGTCTTCAGCAGGAGCGCGAAGGCGATCGTGACAAGCGCTGCGTAATGGCCACGTGTCCTCAGCACCGGCAGCAAAAGGAGCGAGCCAATGAGCGCCGCAATAATCCCGCCGAGCACCACGACGAGCAGGTGCGGAACAGCCGTGTATGTGTTCAGGACCGCCGACGTATAGGCGCCAATTCCAAAGAATGATGCTCCGGCGAAATTGAGCAAGCCTGTGTAGCCGAACTGTATGTTCAGCCCCAAAGTGGCAACGACGTACAAAATGATCGTGATGCAAAGCAGCAGGACGAAATGATCCTCATGGAAATACGCGGCCACGACGAAGGCAGCCAACACGGCGCAAAGGCAAAAAGCATTCTCGTTGTCTGAGAAGCTCCGGCCTACCGGGCTGAGCAAACCAAGGTAATTGGCGCCGAGGACCGCTAGGATTCCAAGAACCAGGAGTCCGATGATCAGCGACTGCTCTTCGACGGCCAGCAGGGCAATGAGGTAGCCCGTCGCGACACTCAGCGCAACAAGGCTCGGCCACAACGGCGACTTCAATGAAAGCTTTTCGCCCATGGCTCAAACCCGTTCGCTGATCTTTTCCTGAATGAGACCAGTCGGCCGCCAGGCCATGAGCATGATGATCACCGCGAACGCGAAAACGTCCTTGTAGGCACTGCCAAACGGGATCGCTACAGCGCCGATGGTTTGCAGCGCGGAGAACAGAAAACCGCCGAGGATCGCGCCGTAGATGCTGCCGAGGCCCCCGATAATCGCCGACGCGAAGCCGATGACGCCGAGTAACAGGCCCATGCCGAAATTGATCTCGTTGTAATAGAGACCGTTCATGATGCCGGCAAAAGCGGCGAGGCCAGAGCCGATCGCGAACGTGACCAGCACGATGGCTGTGAAATTGATACCCATGGTGCGTGCAGTCTCGTCATCTTGGGCGACGGCCCGGATGGCCAGGCCGAGCCTTGTGCGATGGAGCAAGAGCTGAAGCGCTACGATCACGGCCACGCTGGCAACCAGCATTATCAGGTTATCCAGCCGCAGATTGAACGTGCCAATGCTGATCGATGCGGTGGGCAGAAGGGCGGGAAAGGGTTTCGGATTGGCGCCGTCAGGATAGAAGAGCCTTACCATCTCGCGCAGCACGGTGCCGAGCATCAGAGTGATGAGCAGCGTGTTGAGCGCTGGCGCTGAACGAAGCGGAAGCACCAGAAACCGTGCGATGAGCATTCCCAATACTGCCGTCGCGAGAACCGCAACGACGAGCATGATGATCAAGACGAGCGAATTGGAAGTAATGCCGAGCGATCCCAGTCCGATGAAGGTCGCCAGGGCAACGAAGGCCCCTACGGTGAGCACGTCACCGTGAGAAAACTTGATCACATCGAGAACGCCGAAAAATAACGTAAAGCCCACCGCGACGAGCGCATACATCGTCCCCAGCATGAACCCGTTCATGATGTGCTGGGCAATGAGCCCGACATCCATCTGGTCGTCCCCCGGTCGTTATCGGAAAAAGAAAAAGCGGGAAGGAGCCGCGGGAATTCCGCGACTCCCTTGCGCTTAAGACTTGGGCTGCCGCGGCAGTTTACGCTTGCCGGTAGCGTACTCGCTGTCTTCCCATTCGATGAACTTGCCGTCCTGCACGACGTATTTCGTGACGACGGGCACCGTGTTCTGGCCGTACTCGTCGAACGTGATCTTGCCAATGATGGAGTCGCGGTCCTTCACATTGGCAAGCTCGGCAATGACCTTCTTACGATCCGGGCCAACCTTCTCGATGGTGTCGAGGATCAGCTCCATCGCAGCGAACGCGAACGCGCCGTAGGCCTCGGGCTCGCTGTCATATTTCTGAGCATTGTACTGCTCGAGGAACTTCTTTCCGCCGGGAAGCTTCTCAGTCGGAGCGCCTTCGCGGAAGGCCAGCGTGCCTTCGGCCAGCGGGCCAAGACCCTCAATGAACGCGTCGGAAACGATCCCCGAGGTGCCGTCAAACACGGCATTGATGCCGAGCTTGTCCATCTGCGAGCGGATACGCACTCCGATCGGAGTCAAGCCACCAAAGTAGATGACCTCCGGATCGAGCGCCTTGATCTGGGTCAGCTCGGCCGTGAAGTCCTGCTGATCAGCGGTTACGCCAAACGTGCCGAGGATTTGGGCACCCCGCTTCTGCAGCGCCTCACTGAAGTACTTGTTGTGGCCTTTACCGTAGTCCGTCGTGTCGTGGATGATGGCGAATCTCTTATAGCCGAGGCTGGTCAGTAGCTCAGCATTCACCTCGTTTTGGTTGATCATCGTCCCGTTGACACGGTGCACCTCGGGATACTTGTTGCGGTAGGTGATGTCGGGCAGCACCGCTCCCCATACGATGATCGGGAAATTGAACTTGTGATAGACGTCGACGGTAGCGATTGCGGCTGCCGAGCAATAGTGAGTCGCCGCCGCGACGATGCTCCTGTCGGTCGACATCTTGGTTGCGACCTGGACAGCAACGTTCGGCTTGCATTCGTCGTCGAGAACGACGAGCTCATATTCGTACTTTGCGTTTGGGTCCTGATTGCGCAGGCGGACGGCAAGATCGGCAGAGTTACGGCCGCCCAGCCCAATCACCGAGTTTCCACCAGTCAGCGGGCCGATGAACCCGACCTTGACCTTTTCTTTCGCCTCGGCTGGCCCAAGGAAACCTGCGATCAACGCGGCCAGCGCGATGGCAGCTACCTCCCCGATCCTACGCATAATCCTTGCTCCTATATCGCATTTCGCGGGCGGAGTATTAGATGAAACGGCAACATTTACAAGCGGGAAGGCACGTTAAGCTGAGCGCCGTATAACGACACCCCGCCCTTTCGGAAGGACATCGTGCTATGCCCATCGCTCGCCTCTTCAAGCGAATGAACGGGCTTGTGAGTGAGGAGTGAAATGACTCCATTCATAATCGCTGGAGACATCAGCGCGTTCTCCGCAGCTCTGGCAGAGCGCCTGGCGGTGGTGCTTCCCAACGCCATCGTGGCATTCGTCATGCTCGCGGTCGGTTGGGCTCTGGCCGGATGGGCTGAGCGCGGCACCGGGCGCCTCATGGAGCGGGCGCGCATAGATCCAACGCTGCAAGGCATTACGGCCGCCGTGGTTCGGTACGGCCTGCTGATCGTCGTCATCGTGGCCGCGCTTGGTCAGCTCGGGGTGCAGATCACCAGCATCCTGGCCGTGCTGGGTGCCATCGGCCTTGCCATTGCCCTCGCACTCCAAGGAACGCTGGCCAATATCGCGGCAGGCATCATGCTGCTTTGGCTCCGGCCGTTCCGGGTCGGCGATTACATCCAGGCAGGCGATATAGCCGGAACAGTAAAGACCGTTGGGCTGTTCACGTCGGAGCTTCATTCTGCGGACGGGGTTTATCAGTCCGTGCCGAACTCGGAGCTTTGGAACAAGCGGATCACCAATTACTCGCGGTTGGAGCGGCGCCTCGTGGACGTGAGGTTCCTGATCGCCTACTCCAACGATATCGAAACGGCGCGGCGGGCTCTTCTCGATCTCGCTCAGTCCGACAATCGCGTGCTCGAGGATCCACCGCCATCCGTCTTCGTCGACCAATTTGCCGAGAACTATATCTTGCTCGGCTTACGGGCGTGGGTGGCGACGGCGAACCATTGGGCCGTCCGCTGCGCACTCCTGGAGGGCGGAAAGGCGCGGCTCGAGGCAGCGGGCGTCCGAATCCCAAAATAGGCGCACATTTGATCCAAACCGCGAGGTGAAACCGAATTTCTGGTTGGAGGCATTCGATGGCAAAAGCAATTCACAGCATGATACGAGTTCTCGACGAAAAGAGGTCCGTCGATTTCTACGCCAAGGCTTTTGGGCTCCAGATCGCAGACCGTTTCCAATTCGATGATTTCACCCTCATCTATCTGCGAAATAACGAAGCCGATTTCGAGCTCGAGCTCACGGTGAACCACGGCCGAACGGAACCTTATGATCTCGGAACGGGCTACGGGCACATCGCGTTTGCTGTCGATGACTTGGAGGCAGTGCACAGGCGCTTCGAGCGCGAGGGCCTTAATCCGACGCCGATCAAGGAGCTTTCACACCAGGGAAAGCCTTTGGCGAAATTTTTCTTTGTGACAGACCCCGACGGTTACAAAATCGAAGTGCTGCAGAAGCAAGGTCGCTATAGCTGAATTTTCTCTAGCCCGAATTCGTCGCTTCTGGCTTTGAAATCGAAATGGCGTTTTCGACCGATGTGATCGGAAACGCCCAATTCTTGCTTTCCCAATCGGGCGCCGCAGATCAGCGTCCACCGGCCACAGCCGCCTGGGCCACCCTGCCGCCCGGCTCCATGAGGTGCGGCCGTGGCCCGGCAGGCTCCAGGCCCTGGCGGATCAGCGCGCGCTTCAGCGGTCCAACGGCGCGCAGCAGGTGCAGGCCGAATCCGCGCAAGAGGCTCACGGGCAGCAGCGTGCTGAGCAACGTCCGGTTGAGCGCGTCCACGGCCATGATGCGGCTCTCGACATCCGTCTTTCTGCGCTCATGGTACTGACGCATGACCGCGTCGCCGCCGATGTCCTCTCCGCGCGCCAGCGCGCCAGCGACGCAGTCGGCCAGGGTGGCGGCATCCCGCAGTCCGAGGTTCAACCCTTGCGCTCCGATCGGCGGGATGACGTGTGCCGCTTCGCCGATCAAAGCCACGCGGGACCGCGCGTACGCCTCCGCCGTCAAAGCCGAAAGTGGAAAGAGCCGCCGCGGCCCCAGCTCCCCAACGCGGCCGAGCAGGCCCTGAAGCCGCGTCTCCAGCACCACCCGGAAACCATCATCGTCGAGTTCCGCCAGCCGCTTCGCGATCGCCGGCCGCTCGACCCAGACGAGGCTCGAAGCGAGACCCGGCAGTGGCACCGTCGTCAGTGGTCCCGACTTGCGGTGGAACTCGGTCGACACGTTGCCATGCGGCCGGGTGTGCTCGAAGCGAGTCGCGATGGCCGCTTGGTCATAATCCCATTTCGTCGTGGTAATCCCCGCCGCCGCGCGGCAAATGGAGTTCCGCCCGTCCGCCGCCGCAACGAGGCGCGCCTTAAGCTCCTCGCCCTCCGCCGTCCGCGCCACAACTTCGTCGCTGCCGATCACGACATGCTCGACCCGCGCCGTCTCCACCACCGTGATCCGCGGATGCCGCTGCACCGCCTGCCACAGCGCCTCACCCAGCGGACCGTGGGGCACGTTCCAGCCGAAAACGCGCTCGCCGACCTCCCGCGCCTCGAACAGCACCTCCGGCGCCCGGAGAATCCCGCCCGTGTCGTCGACGATGCGGATCGCCTCGAGGGGAGCGCTCACGGCCTCCAGCCCGTCCCACACGCCAAGGTTCTGCAGCAGGGTGATGCTGCCGTTGAAAAGCGCCGCCGTCCGCGTATCGGCCGCTGCCGCGACAGGGGCCGGCGGGCCGGCGAGTGTCACCTCCGCACCGATGCTGGCGAGGGAGAGGGCCGCCGCCAGCCCGGCCGGGCCGGTGCCCACGACCATGCACGCATAAGTTGAAGTTGTTGTCATGTCATTCACGCTCCATCCCCAGCCAGTCCCCATGAATTGCGGCAGAATTGTGCAAAATTCTTAACGTTGTCCACACCTTGACGTTGCAATCCGCAGAAAAGGGCGAGGTAAGGATTCGCGTTTTAAGTCAATGACTCATTCGATTTCAATTGATTCGCGAATCGCCTTTTCGTGGCTATTTCGCAACTTTGCCACACGTAATGTGGCCTACGGACGTCTTCGCTGTTTACGGATTGGCGCCCCATAGCTAAGCCTGAGGCAGGTACGGTCGGAAGCAGGTTGGGTAGGCGACCGGCCGGGTAGCAAGGGCTCTATCGCAGTGTTGGCGTAGCGGTCGAGCCCCGCGTTGGTCGACGGAGTACATGCGTATGCTCGGGGGGGTGACGACGTCGGTGAGCCGGTTGGGGGG
>QGVC01000627.1 GCA_003242645.1 Pseudomonadota bacterium | reverse complement strand
ACAGCAAGTAGAATAGTTTTGCGCCTCTGGCTAGATGCGCTCGAAAAATAACAAAAATATTGCTACGCGAGCAGTGCTCTTGCACATTGCTTGCTGCAGGAGCCCGGAGGATGCGCTGCAATGGCTAGATCCAGCCGCCGAATAGAACGGACATAGCGACAGGTGCGTGGACCCCGGTCAAAGCAAGACGCCTTAGGCGCGTGCAGCGGCAGACGTGCCGGATGCCGATGTCACGACACCAGGCCGGTGCAACTTAAGGGGCGAACGAAGTATCGGAGCTGGCGTCGTGTGTTGGGAGACGGTGATCAGAGTTGAGAGCGCCGGGGGAGGGTGAGGAATCTACCGAAGATCGTGCCAGCTTGATCTGCGTTACGGTACCCTCTCAGTCGGAGCGGTCAGGCGTTGCGCTATGAGCTGAATCAGGTGCCACCCGAACTCTGGGTTCTGGAAGTAAAGTTGTTTGAGCTGATCTCCGTCAATCGAGAGAAGCTTGCATTCGGATGTCGCGATCGCCGTTTGAGTGCGGCGCCCATCGCGCGTGAAAAAGGCAATTTCTCCAAACAACGTTCCGGGGTGAATCTCGACATTGATTTCATCGAAAAGGATGGAGCCGGATTCGAGATAATAAAGGCGGTCGCCCGGGTCTCCCTTACGGAAAAGAACCTGCCCTGCAGAGAGGGTGCTTTCGCGGGCATGTGGATAAAGCCAACTGGAATGCACCCCCGTAACGGGCGCGACTTTCAACTTCTCGACCTGCCTGCGCGCTTCACGAATGCGATGGATATTGAGCGGGAGCTGGATGGCATTTTGAACTGCATTCGGCCAGAAGCCGGCTGCAATGGAGGATATGATGGCAAGGACATTGCTATAGGCTGCGAGGAGCCGGAGACGGATGATCGTTCGGGAAAAAGTAGAGCATAGCGTAAGTGCCATGGCGATCCATCCGAGGTACTGTAGAATGTCATTGAAATTTTTCCACGTTGGCACTTTCAATAATCTCCGTTTAGTAAACTAAGACGTGCAGCTTTGGCCGTCTGAGCCGCGAATAAGCCCCCAGGCAAGAGAGTGGGACTGATAGGTGAGTGTGGCGCTGCCGAACCGAATGCGTGTTACCGAACTGTTTAAGTAGCGCCCTCAGCGGAACGGAAGCTGCTTTCGAAGCTGGCGCAAACCCTCGACTGGCGTTCTGATCAGGTCGTCCACCCGTCCTCTTTCGAGGGCCGAATGCGTGAGACGCCGAACTGGGTCGATCGTCAGCCGCCGACCAACAAATGGAAAGGCTCTGCTCAGCCGCACGCCCCTGAGCAACGAGCGATGCCAGTTGATCGGATCAGAAAGTATGCCGCCAAGACCGATGTGTATAATCTTGCCAACGACATTGTGCCGTTTGCAGTTGAGCAAACCGGCGCACACCTCGACGCTGCCCTCGTGAAGCAGCACGATCGACTCGCCATTATCGGCAACAAAGATATCGAAGACCGTGCCGCGCACACCCATGGTCGCCGTTGGCGTCTTGATTTCATAAGCGGCCTTGTCGCTCGCACCGGTGATGAATCGGAATGCACCTTTGGCGAGCGTGATCGAAATGGACTTCGGCGGTGCGCTCGCGTCATAAACGAACTTATCCAGCACGAGCCTCGACGAGGGGCCAACGGCAAGCTTTGTCTCGTCGAGCAACTTGATCTCTGCGGTGGATTTCGCGCCGGTGATCAGGATTTCGTCTTGGTGGACCTTAGCGCCTTTTGAAAGGCGGCGTTTCTCGTTCTCCAGCTCGGCAGTCACGAGGTTTCTAACTGCGACGGTGTTACCGATTTCAGGATGAGTGGCGCTGGCCGGCAAAGAGTGCAACGTAGTGGCCAGCACGGCAACAACGATGGCCAGTGAAATGACTGACACTTCAGCTTTGACTCCGTCCATGACCCCTCCACTCATGACTGAGTTGTAGTCCAATTCTGATCAGCTGAAAGAGACCCTGTTACAC
>QGVC01000179.1 GCA_003242645.1 Pseudomonadota bacterium | reverse complement strand
GCCTTGACCTTGCCGCGAAACCGGCCGCCCTCGTGGATGTTCATGGCCTCGGCGGTCAGCTCCCCCTCGACCTGGCCGTAAATCTCTATCCGCCGGCAATTGCGGATCTTGCCCCGGATGAAAGTATCGTCCGCGACGATCAATACACCTTCGTTACCAGCCACTTTCCTTCCCCCTCTAACGCAGTACGCGAGGTAGCCCCCAATCGGAGTGAATGCGCTAGCCGCCCACTCTCAGTGTGCCACCATTACTTTACCAGCGCGAGCGCTTCACGGAAGCGGGGATGATCACAGGTCTTGAGCCATTCGAAGATGACCATCTCTGTCGTCACCAGCTCGGCCCCATGACGCTCCGCCCGTTGAAGAGCGGCCTCGCGATCTTCCGCCCTCCGCGATCCCACTGCATCGCGGACCAGCCTGACCTGCAGCCCCTTGTCAAGCATGCCCAGCACCGTCTGAAGCACGCAGACGTGCGCCTCGCAGCCCGCGACCACGATGTGCGGCCGTCCAACGGGCAAGAAGCTGGCCCACTCGCTTTCGCGTGTCGCGTCGAAGTAGCGCTTCGATAGCGTGGCTTCAGCAAACTGCATGACCTCATCGACGCCGTGCCCGAGCCCGCCCGGATTCTGCTCTGTGGCACGGATTGGAACATCAAGCAGCTTGGCTGCCGCGGCCAACCGGCGGGCATTGGCAATTGCCGTGTCGGCATTGGCGATCGCCGGCATCAGGCGGGCCTGAAAGTCGATGAGCAGCAGCGCGCTCGTTTCCGGAGCAAACGTCATGAGCATCCTCGGGCTGGCGGCACGATGCCAAGGTAGTCTAGCATCGCTGAACCACTATGCGATCGCCTCGCGCAGAGGAGACCTCGTTGAACGCTTCCTCGATCGCGGGATTCTTAATGTGGGCAAGCAATCAGGCCGAAGCTGCGCCAGAGGCTGCGAGCTGGCAGACTTGCAAAGGCGGCAGAGCAAACGTCTCCTTAAGCCGCCTCGCTTTCGCGCCAGGGAATTCGATCCACGCGGATCTTGGTGTCCCGTTCTGCCTTCCAGAGATCGTGCTGCATCTGCAGCGCGAGCCAGAATCTTGCGCCATTTCCGAACGCTTGCCCCAGCCGCTGAGCCATTTCCAGCGAAACGTCACGCTTCTCATTGATGAGTTGGGAAAGGGTCGTCCGCGTGACACCAAGATGCTTTGCCAATGCCCCAATCGTCATATTGAGAGCTGGCAGAATATCCTCGCGGAGGTACTCTCCCGGATGGGGTGGCGCTTTCAGCTCGTCTCGCCTAGCGACCATGATAGTCCTCCAAGTCAACGTCACAGGGACCGTCGCTAGTCCACCTGAACGTTATTCGCCAATTTCCTGATACGGATATAGCGTAGGTCCCGCGCCGATCACCTTTGAGCTCGTGGAAGCCAAAGCCGGGAATGTCCAGCTCCTGCGGAGCGGCGGCAACATCAAGCGCGTTCAGCACACGCCAGACTTTTCGCCGCCATTGAGGATTGATCCGGCTACCATCGCCCATCTCCCAAAATCTCCGGAGCGCGCGATTGGCAATCCGCTTCGCATCGAGCATACATTGTTACGTGACACGTAACGCATAACGCGTCAACGTCGCCGCGTCAGCCCCGCTCCCGCGGGTTGTACTTGTGGCGCTGCCGCCACTCGGACATGAAGTATGCGAGACTGTCGTCGATCGTGTCCGGCAGGATGATGTGGACGGTGACGAGCTGGTCACCCGTCGTTCCGGTCGTAGCGTTACGCACTCCTTTGCCCCGCAGCCGGAAGACGCGACCGGAGCTGGTACCTTTCGGGATCGTCAGCTGCACTCGGCCCGTGATGGTGGGCACCTCGACCTTGGCACCGAGCACCGCCTCGTCGATCGTGATCGGCAGGTCGAGAGTGATGTCGTCGCCGACGCGCTTGAACTGCGGATGCGGGCGCACCTTGATCTCGACCAGCGCATCGCCTGGCTCGCCGCCGTGGAAGCCGGGGCCGCCCTTGCCCTTGAGCCGCAGAATCTGCCCGTCCTGCACGCCTTGGGGCACAGTGAGATCCAGCATGCCACCGCCGGGCATCGTCACGCGTTTGCGCGCGCCTTGAACTGCCTCCAGGAAGTCGATCTCCAAGGTGTAGCGGACGTCGCTGCCGCGGATGCCGACGCCAAATCGCTGCCCCCGCGTGCCACGGGCACCGCCAAATATCTCCGAAAAGATGTCGGAGAACCCGAATTCCTCGAACGGGGAAGCCCCTCCAGCTCGAGCGCTCCGCCAACCGAATGGCCCGGCGCCAGTCGCGCCTTGGTACTGATACTGGTAAGCGCGCCGCGGCTCGCCAGAGGCATCGATCTCGCCGCGATCATAACGCCTGCGCTTCTCGGGATCGCTCAGCAGCTCATAGGCGGCCGACACCTTCTTGAAGCGCTCGACAGCTGCCTTGTCCCCCGGATTGAGGTCCGGGTGCAACTCTTTCGCCAGCTTGCGAAACGCCCGGCGTATTTCTTCGTCGGAGGCGTTCTTGGGGACTCCCAGAAGCGCGTAAGGATCGTCGGCCATGGCTCACAAGACTAGCGCTGTCTCATGTCATCTTGGAGAGCTTAGCACCATTCCGCGGTCCGCGCCGCAGGCGCGAAGCTACACGCCACCGATCACGTTCTAAAGCTTACTTCCCCCGTCATGTCGAGCAGAGCGGCAAGCGACGCGAAACGGCGGCGCAGACGTTCGCCGTCAAGCGCAGCATAGGCCGGCGGGATCGTGAGGACGAGCCGACCGTCCTCGTAGGAAAGCGGCGTATGCGGAATGATGCCGGGCCTCCCCACGGAAATCATATGGGCTGTGCGCAGCGCGGCACCAAGGATGCGGGCCCGGCGCAGATCACGCTTGTTCATCATGCGCCGAATCCGGGAGGACAGCTCATCGGGCGATGCCTCAGCACCGCCGACGTGGCGGAAATACACGGCCATGGCCAGGAACAGCCGCCCGGGATGGTCAATGCCCGTCATCGCCGAATGGGCGATGAGATTGAGGCTCTGCTCGCCGCGGTAGTCAGGATGGGCGCGCCAGCCGACGTCCGAGATCAGGCAGGCGGCGTGACGCAAACGGCGTTCCTCGGGTGTTTCGGTCGGCCCCGGCTCTGTGAACAGCGCATCCGTCCACGCCGCAAGCTCGCGGCCGTGCTCGGCCGAGCGCGAGCGAAGGCGGGCGAAGTCTTCGCAGAAGCTGAGCAGAGGATCCTTCTTCCGCTCGTCTTCCGGAAGCAAGTCCAGTAGCAAGCCCTCGCGAATGCCGAAGACCGAGAACACCACCTTGTCAGGCTCGAGGCGCCGCAGCAGGCGCTCCATGACAAGAGCGCCGACAGGCAGCACCTCCCGCCGTGCCCTGGCGACCATCTCGAGTCCCTTGAGCTTCTTGCCGTTGCGAAGGTCCTCGCAGAGGGCGATCGCCCCGTGCGGGGAGATCGCGTAGCCCTGCATGACACGGAGCGGATAGTCACGCTCGGCCATGTGCACGCGGGCGAGTGCCCGCCAAGTTCCGCCCACGGCGTAGAAGGTGCGCCCGCGATCCGCGCCGATCCAGTTATGTCGATCAAGTTCGGCGTCGATGAATTTCAGAGCGTCTTCCAAGTTGCCCCGGCTGACGTCCAGCAAGCGCAAGCCGCCGAGGGGCAGCGTCGCAGCGCGGCGGAGCTGAAATCCCCCGATGTCAATGAGCTCCAGACTGCCGCCTCCAAGGTCTCCTGCCACGCCGTCGACGTGCCCGAAGCCCATCAGAATCCCTTGAGCCGCGAGCTCCGCCTCGCGCTCGCCCGGCAAGAGCTGGATCGGGAAGCCACACGCCTCCTCGGCTCTGGCAATGAACTCAGCACCGTTCTGCGCATCGCGAACAGCGGCGGTTGCCACGGCGGTTAGCCGCTTGACGGCAAGCAGCTCGGTAATCGCTCGAAACCGCCGCAAGGCTCCAAGGGCACGCTCGACGGCTTGGGATTCGAGCTTTCCCGTAGTCGCGATCGAACGCCCTAGTCCGCAGAGAACCTTTTCGTTGAACAGCGGCGTCGGCGCACGGACGGCGCCCTCGTAGACCACAAGCCGCACAGAGTTGGAGCCGATGTCGATTACGCCCACTGGCTCCAGCGGAGCCATCCGCACCCGGCCCAAGAGGCCCCGCGTTTCTTCCATCACAAACCTGCCGCACCTAGTCCCTGACAGTAAGCCGAACGCGCGGAGGCATATTCTCTTTGAGCGCTTGTCCGCGGCCAGAAAGACTTGGATTCGTCATGAAATACTGGTGCGCGTTGAACGGTTCCTCGCCCGGCGCCGGCTTGATCCGCACCGACGAGCCATCCGGCAGGATCTGCCAGCTCTGCTGATTGTCCTTCAAGTTGGCCAGCATGATCTGATCGAGGATCTGCTCGTGGACGGTCGGATTGGTGATCGGCACCATAGCCTCAACCCGCCTGTCGAGGTTGCGCGGCATCATGTCCGCGGAGCTGATGTAGACGGCCGCTTTCGGCGACGGCAGGCCCGCGCCGCGGCCGAAGCAGTAGATGCGCGAGTGCTCTAGGAAGCGGCCGATCAGGCTTTTCACTCGAATATTCTCGGAAAGACCAGGAATGCCGGGCCGCAGGCAGCAGATGCCACGCACGACGAGGTCGATCTCAACGCCGGCCTGGCTTGCTTCGTACAGCGCGGAGATGATCTGAGGATCGACCAGGGCATTCATCTTCGCCCAAATCGCTGCCGGCCGGCCCGCTTTCGCGTGCTCGATCTCCTCGTAAATGTGCTCGAGGATACGCGCACGGATGCCGTTCGGGCTGGCCGCCATCACCTCGAGGTCCTGCGGCTTGCCGTAACCGGTGACGAAGTTAAAGATGCGCGCCACATCGCGGCCGATGGCGCGGTCGGCAGTGAAGAACGACAAGTCAGTGTAAATGCGCGCCGTTTGTGGGTGATAGTTCCCCGTGCCGATATGGCAGTAGGTCGCGATGTCGTTTCCCTCACGGCGGACGACTAGGCCGAGCTTGGCGTGCGTCTTGAGCTCGACGAACCCGTAGACGACGTGGACGCCGGCCTTCTCCATCTCACGCGCCAGATTGATGTTGGTCGACTCGTCGAACCGCGCCTTGAGCTCGACGACAGCCGTCACCGACTTGCCGGCATCGGCAGCCTCCTTAAGCGCCTCGACGATCGGGCTCTTCTCCCGTGAGGTCCGGTAAAGTGTCCACTTGATCGCCATGACGTTCGGGTCAGCCACCGCTTGGCGCAGATACTGCAGAACCGCGTCGAACGACTCGTATGGGTGGTGGACCACGAAATCCTTGGCGCGGATGGCGGCAAACACGTCGCCGTTGAATTCCCGAATACGTTCGGGAAAGCGAATGTTGAACGGCTTGAACAGCAGATCCGGCCGGTCACGGACGATGAGCTGGCACGTGTCCGCCAACCCGAGCAGGCCTTCCTTCACGAATACGGCCTCGTCGGCAACCTCCAGCTCGTCGATGACGAACTGGCGCAAATCCTCCGGCATGGACGCCTCGATTTCCAGGCGGATGACGTTGCCCCGGCGGCGCCGTCTGAGCTGCGTCTCGTAAGCGCGCGTCAGATCCTCGGCATCCTCCTGGAACTCCACGTCGCTGTCGCGCAGCACTCGAAACGCGCCCTGCGCGATGATGGTGAACGTCGGATAGAGCTCGTCGAGGTAAAGCCCGATCACGCTTTCCATCCGGATGAACCGAATGGCTTTGGGATCGTCCGAATCACTCGGCAGCCGGATAAAGCGATCGAGCTGAGAGGGGATCGGTATGAGCCCCTTCATCAGCTTTCCTTCCGGGTGCTGCATTTTGACGACGAGCGTCAAAGCCCGGTTCTGGATGAACGGGAATGGGTGCGCCGGATCGACGTTCAGCGGCGTCAGAATGGGAAACAGCCGCGTCATGAACTCATTGTCGAGCCACTCGCGC
Source organism: Pseudomonadota bacterium (assembly GCA_003242645.1). Next base: position 1,318 of record QGVC01000179.1, on the reverse strand, counting down.
TCCAGCGGCCTCAAATCTTGAGGCTCGACAAGGTAGATGCTGGCCTCTGCCAGCTCAGCCTTCAGCGCCGTCCAGCAACGCTGCTTTTCCGCGACAAGCTCAGCGACGAACGCGTTGATCTTCTCCAGCTGCTCGGAAGGTGTCAGACCATCTGCGCTGAGCGTTGCAACGCCCGCGGCCACCTGCCCATAAAGACCGGCCGCGCGGACCATGTAGAACTCGTCGAGGTTGGAGGCGGAAGTCGAAAGGAAACGCAGCCGCTCGAGCAGCGGATGCCGGCTGTTCAACGCCTCTTCCAGCACCCGGCGGTTGAACTGCAACCAGGAAAGCTCACGATTGTAGAACCTCGCAGGGCCTTTGGGGGGCTCGGGGTGACCAGCTGTGCTTTCAGCGGCGTTCTCGACCGCGCTCATCGACGTCTCCTGACACCGTGCGCAAACTGTTAGTCTGGGCACGGCACATTACCTTCAGACCCGTTACGATAGGATGATGAGGAGCGCGCGGGTAGCGGTTTACGCTTCGGCCTCATCCGGCGCCAGTCGCGCCAGAACCTCTGCCACGAGCGCCCGGGTCACCCTACGCCGGGTGGCCAGCGCGAGCCTGTCGATCTCGGCCACCGCCCGCTGAGCCGCCTCGGTGGAACGCTCGATGCGCAGCGCTAGGTACGAAATGACGTGCGGCTCAACAGCGAGCTGCCGATCGGCAAACAGCTTGACCAGCAGGGCCCTGAGCAGCGCCTCATCCGGGCTCGCGATGCTGACGACCGGCACGGCCCTGAGCCGCGAACGCAAGTCGGGTAGCGCAATGGTAAGCTCACCGGGGGCGCGCCGGCTGGTCAGCAACACCGAAAGCTTATGCTCGGCGGCCATGTTCAGAATATGGAAAAGCGCCTGCTCGTCGGCAATGCCGCGGTCGATGTCCTCTATGGCGATAGCCCGGTGGGCTCCGAACTCCGACGCGCTGTCCTGGCTTAGCGAAGTCGCTGGCAGCGTGAGTGCACTCGACCGCGACCGCCAGACGTTAACGAGATGGCTTTTTCCGGAGCCGGGAGGGCCTGTCACGGCCATGGCCGGATGCGGCCAATCAGGCCAGCGATCAATAGCCAGCACAGCTGCCTCGTTGCACCCGCTGACCAGAAAATCTTCCGCCCCATGAGCTGGCCGGTGCGGAAGCTCTAGCGGGAGCTGTTCAGGGCTATTGCTCATGGTCCCTTCTTGATCGGTGGGTCGAGGTCTGCGGGCGCTAGCGCCGTCCGCCCCTTGTAGATGGAGCTCGACAGATAGACCTCGAGCGCGAAGCGAACCAGCACGGCGATCGC
>QGVC01000626.1 GCA_003242645.1 Pseudomonadota bacterium | reverse complement strand
TCCCAACGTGCTCAGCTCGCCGGATCAGGTGCATGGTGCGATGCCCCTGATCCATACCCGCTGTTGCGTGTTCAAGGTGCATGGAGATTATCTTGATACCCGTATCCGCAACACGCCCGCGGAACTCGAAACGTATCCCAAGGAGTTTGACGGCCTGCTGGATCGCATCCTCGACGAGTTCGGCCTGATCGTCTGTGGGTGGTCGGCCGAATGGGATACTGCCCTGCGGGCTGCCTTCGAACGCGCAGTATCTCGCCGTTTCTCACACTTCTGGGCCGTACGCGGTGAGCCGGGCAACGCGGCCAGGAGACTGATCGAGCACCGGAGGGCACAAGTAATTTCAATTACTGATGCCGACCGCTTTTTCTCTGAGCTGGCACGTCTGGTCGAGGCGTTAGATCAGTTTTCGCGGCCACACCCGCTATCAACGGCTGCGGCAGTTGCCAGCCTGAAAAGCTATCTCGCTGAACCCAGGTATCGGATTCGTCTTGCAGATCTGATCAATGGTGAGGTCGAGCGTGTGCTGGAGGCCACAGACGGACCTGCATTCTCTCTCCAAGGTGGGCCTGCACCAGACACGAACTCATTTACCGCCAGGGTTCGGGCCTATGAAGCAGCTTGCGAGACGCTGGTAGCGATGGCCGCCGTAGGCGGCTATTGGGTGGAAGATTGGCACTACGCCACATGGCAGGCAGCGTTGACACGGTTGGCCTTCCGCCGCGGTGAATCAGGTTACAAAATCTGGATCGAACTACAGCGATATCCCGCCACCTTGCTTTTTTATGCTTTGGGGCTGGGCGCGGTTGAGGCTGGCGAGAGGGGATTGCTGTTCCTAGGGACGCTGTTCGGCACTACCGTTCATCGGGAGTATCGGGAAGATCAAACTGCTGTCGAACTACTTCCGGCATTTTGTCTCTTCGAGAACGGCAGTGGTCCTGCGAAGCTTCTCGAAGGTATGGATCGGCACTATGCGCCGCTCAATGACTGGCTCCAGACGCTGTTGGCACCACAATTCCGCAGCATTATCCCGTCTGAAGCGCGATTCACCTATGCCTTCGACAGGTTGGAAATTCTGATAGCGCTAGGTTATGCCCATCGTGCAAAGCGTCCCAAGGATCGGTACTGGGCTCCTCCAGGAAGCTATGGATACCGGCACGAAAACCGAGAACGAATCGTCGGTGAGATTCGTGCTTCCCTTGAGAATCAGGGTGATGCATCGCCTTATGTCATAAGCGGCATCTTCGGTCGTTCCGCAGAGAAATGCATCGAGGAGATTGATGCATTTGCAAGCTGGGTACGACAGTTGAGATGGTTCTGAGTATTGCTGGAGTAAGGCATGACGCTCGACAGGTGCCCCGGCATTCGTGAGGCTTTCGCTTCCTGCTGCCCGGAGGCGATGAGCTGCCCATGAAGGTCGAGGTTAGCCGTTTGCTTTACCAGCTAGATCGCGACGCCTATGTGGAGGCGTTAAACGCGGCACGAGGAGCCGTTAAGTCTGCTGAATACGAATAACAAGGGGGGGCAAGGATGAAGCTGACTCGTATCACTAGGTTGAAGCTGCGGGTTTTTCGTGATTTTGCCTGGCCGAAGGATCTTCATCCGTTTGCACGGTTCAATCTGATCTATGGCTGGAACGGCTGTGGGAAAACGACGTTGGCGTGGCTGCTCTCCCACGTTGAAAGGAAAGAGGCGCTCAATGAGGGTGATGTCGAATTGGAATTCGACGAAACGGAGAGGGTGAAAGGGACAGCTTTCTCGTCTGAAACTCTTCCTCAGGTACGTGTATTCAATCGAGATTTCATAAATTCCACCCTCGCCCAGACCAGTGGCATCGCACCAATCTACTTTTTCGGCAAAGATAGCGTTGAAAAACTAGCTCAGGTCGAGGAGCTAAAGAAGGAACTTGCCGATATCCAGGATGAACTTCGGAAGGCGGAAGCCAAGAAGAGAAGCGCTGAAAAGGATCTCGACGATTTTTGCGTGG
>QGVC01000178.1 GCA_003242645.1 Pseudomonadota bacterium | reverse complement strand
GGGTGATAGAGCCCTGTGGCGTTCTTGAAGGTTGTGGACGTGAGGCCGATTTCGCGGCCGAGCTGGGTCATTTGCTCGGCGAAAGCCTCCTCAGTACCGGCCATGTTCTCGGCAACGCAGATCGAGGCATCGTTACCCGACTGGACGATGATGCCCTGCAGCAGCTCGGACACCGTCACCTTCTCGTTCACTGGAACGAACATCGCCGAAGTGCCCGAAGGCGCGCCGCCCGTCCGCCATGCGTTCACGCTCATGACGAACTCGTCTTCCATCTTGAGCTCCCCGGACTTGAGCGCCCGGAACACCATCACGAGGGTCATGAGCTTGCTCATGCTGGCGGGATGCATGAGCTCGTCCGCATTGTGCTGAAAGAGCACGGACCCATCATTCGCGTCGATCAGGATTGCCTGCTTGGCCTGCGTTACGAAATTGCTTTGCGCCAGTGCGGGACCGATGGCGAATGTGCAGGCCGCAACAACCGCCAACGCCAAACCGAGCCAACGACCAGGCCGGCGCGACATGCCTCTCAGTGAAGCTGCAGTCATGGCTCTCCTGTGTTGCTCGCTCAATCCTGACGACCACGAAGGTATGTGGGGTATACTGTAGGCGACGGCTACCGCGTCAATGTCGGGCCCTGTTCGTGGTCCGGAATTCCAATAACAGATCGTTGCCCGCCGCAGCGAAGACTTGCGAGGTTAACTTTGTGATCTAGTTTACGTTGCGATGAGGGTTTTGCGCGCCCTTTGCGTGCAAGCTGCAGCACACAAGCGCGTGGATCAAATTGCAGGCCGACCTGGCGCCTGCTAAACGACGACGAGGCTCGGTCAGGCAACCCAGGCGAAATCGCTGCGACCTACGAGCCCGGCACGACTCGGGATGAGCCGTTCGGGTCAGCGCTCAATTCGTAATGTTGTCATTGGGAAATTCGGTACCGAGGATCAATGGGGGCGTCCGACAGCTTCGTCCGGTTCGATAATGTCGACAAGACATACGACGGCTCGACGCTCGTCGTGTCCGGGTTGAACCTTGACGTCCACCGCGGCGAGTTCCTGACACTCCTCGGCCCGTCCGGCTCCGGCAAATCGACCATCCTGATGATGCTCGCGGGTTTCGAGATGCCGACCCGCGGCTTGATCACCCTTGATGGCACCGACATCACGCGCTTGCCGCCTCATAAGCGCGGCATCGGCATGGTTTTCCAGAACTACGCCCTTTTTCCGCATATGACCGTCGCGGAGAACCTCGCCTTCCCTTTGGAGGTGCGCGGGGTGCCCCGCGCCGTCATTCGCGAGAAGGTCGCCCGCGCGCTGGAGATGGTTCGCCTGCCCAACCTCGGCGATCGCATGCCGTCCCAACTCTCAGGCGGACAGCAGCAGCGCGTCGCGCTCGCGAGGGCGCTCGTGTTCGAGCCGCTCCTGGTGCTCATGGACGAGCCGTTGGGGGCCCTCGACAAGCAGCTCCGCGAGCACATGCAGTACGAGATCAAGCAGCTGCACAATCAGCTCGGCGTGACGGTGGTCTACGTCACCCACGATCAGGGCGAAGCGCTGACCATGTCAGACCGCATCGCCGTTCTGAACGAGGGGCGCATTCAGCAGATCGGCTCACCCCGTGCGATCTACGACCGGCCGGATACCGCCTTCGTCGCGCAGTTCATCGGCGAGAACAATCGTATCGAAGGCACAGTTCGCACGCTGGCAAACGGCGTCGCAGCCGTGGAGGTGGACAACGGCAGCACCGTGTTGGCCGAGGCGAGCAATGGCGTTGCCACCGGCGACCGGGTCCTTGTCTCGTTACGGCCCGAGCGCCTTCTGCTCGGTGCGGCGGCTGCGGATGCCACGAACCGGTTCGATGGCCGCATCCTCGAAGTGATCTATCACGGCGATCACCTTCGTGTGCGCCTCGAGGCGCTCGGACGCGATGACTTCATCGTCAAGACTCCTGTCCTCGGCATGGACGGCCTGACCCCTGGGGCCACCGTAGCTATCGGCTGGCGAGAGGCCGACGGGCGCGCCTTGCCGCTATGACTGGCCAGGAATACTGTTTCTGCAGCGAGATGTATGTCCCGCCGGAATAGCAGGCCGTACACGAGAGTTGGCATCAGGACGCAAAGGGAGGAGTGCATGCGACTGAGCAGTAAAGTGCTTCTGGCAGCGGTGGTGGCCGGCGCCGGACTGATGGCCTTCGATGCCCTCGCGAAACGCCCGCTGACGGTGGTGTCCTGGGGCGGCGCCTATCAGGATGCGCAGAGGAAGGTCTATTTCGAGCCCTTCAAGGCCACCGGCGTCCAGCTGATCGACGAGAGCTGGGATGGCGGCATTGGCGTGCTGCGCTCCAAAGTTCAGGGCGGCACGGATTCCGGATGGGATGTCGTCCAGGTCGAGAGCGAGGAGCTGGAGCTCGGCTGCGACGAGGGCATGTTCCTGCCGATCGAGTGGGACAAGATTGGCGGCAGGGATCGCTATCTGCCGGCCGCGCAGCATGAGTGCGGCATCGGCACGATCATGTGGAACTTCGTCCTCGCTTACGACAAGGACAGGCTGAAGGAAGAGCCTAAGGGTTGGGCTGACTTCTTCGACACCAAGAAATTCCCCGGCAAGCGTGCCCTGCGCCAGGGCCCGAAGAGCAACCTCGAGATCGCGCTGATGGCGGACGGTGTCCCGCCGGCCGAGGTCTACAAGGTCCTGAGCACCCCAGAGGGCGTCGATCGCGCATTCAAGAAGCTCGACACCATCAAGAACGACCTCATCTGGTGGAAGTCCGGAGCCCAGGCCCCGCAGCTCCTGGCATCCGGCGAGGTGGTGATGACATCGGCCTACAATGGCCGCATCGACGCAGCCATCCGCAACGACAAGCGCAATTTCGGCATCCAGTGGAACGGCACGCTGTACACGCTCGACAGCTGGGTGATCCTCAAAACATCGCCGAATATCGAGGAAGCGTACAAGTTTCTGGAGTTCGTCGGCCGGGCCGAGCACCAGGCGAAGCTTCCCGAGTACATTGCCTACGGCGTGACGAACGTGAAGGCCAACGAGCAGATCGACCCGAAGCGTCTCGTCGACCTGCCGACGCACCCGGACAACATCAAGAACGGTGTGCAGATCTCTGACCGGTTCTGGATCGAGAATATCGACCGGCTGACGGAGCGCTTCAACACTTGGGCGGCTCAGAAATAAGCCGCAATCGGCGGCCAGGCACGTCGATTGGCCGCCTCAATCGTCAGGCCGATCGCACCGACGAGTAGGAATGGCGCGCTACACCGATCTCGCACGTCACCTCAAACGGGCCGAACGCCGGCGCCGTTTGAGGGCAATCGCGTTGATCGCGCCGCTGTTCCTGTTTCTGCTGGTCTCCTTCGTGCTGCCGATCGGTGACATGCTCCGGCGGTCGATCGTCGACACGGAGCTGTCCGAGGTTTGGCCGCGTACGGCAGCGCTGACGAAAGCCTGGGTGTGGGATCGAAAGTCCGATCCCACTCCGGAGATGTTCCGCGCCCTTGGCGAGGACATCCGCGAGTCTGCCCAGACGCGGACCATCTCCATCGCCGCCCGCCGGCTGAATTATGCCCTGCGCGATGGCCGCAGCCTGGTCATGAACACCGCGCGGGAGCTGCGGCGAGATACGAGCGATCCACCCGACTGGCGCGCCCGTCTTATCGAAATCAATCCAGCCTGGGGCGAGCGCGCGACGTGGATCGCCATTTCGCAGGCGGCAGGTCCACTGACGGATTTCTATTTGCTAACCGCGCTCGACCTCGAGCGCACCCCAAACAACAAGGTCGCATGGCGCCCGCCGGAGCAGTCGCTCTATTTGCAAGTGCTCGGACGGACGCTCCTGATTTCGGCCACCGTCACAGTGCTGGCGCTCGTGCTCGGCTTTCCGGTCGCCTACCTCGTCGCCAACGCACCAAAGCGCATTGCCGGATTGCTGTTGATCCTCGTCCTGCTGCCGTTCTGGACATCGCTCCTGGTGCGCTCGGCGGCGTGGATCGTTCTCCTCCAGGATCAGGGCCTCATCAACGGTGCGCTGCAGGCGCTCGGCATCATCAATGAACCCATGCGACTGATCTTCAATCGCACCGGCGTGATCGTCGCGATGACGCACGTGCTGCTGCCGTTCATGATCCTGCCGATGTACGCCACCATGAAGGCGATCCCGCCGACGTACATGCGGGCCGCCCTGTCCCTGGGGGCCCACCCGGCCATCGCGTTCATCCGGGTCTACCTGCCGCAAACCCTGCCAGGCGTCGCGGCGGGCGTGCTGCTCGTCTTCATCATGGCGCTGGGCTACTACGTCACGCCGGCTCTTGTCGGCGGGGCCGATGATCAGATGCTCGCGCACTTCATCGCCTTCTACACGACGTCGAGCGCCAATTGGGGACTGGCTGCCGCTTTGGGCGTGCTGCTGCTGACAGCCACCGCGGTCCTCTACGTGGTGTATGCACGGCTTGTCGGCCTGAATCTCGTGAAGCTGGGTTGAGCACGATGCACGGTCCAAAAACCCGCACCGAGCAGATCGCCCGCATCGTGCTGATCACGGCCGCCACGCTGGTGTTCATCTTTCTCGTCGCGCCGATCCTGGCGATCATGCCGCTGTCGGTGAACGACTCCGAGTTCCTGACTTATCCGCTCCGCGGGTTCACCACACGCTGGTACGAAGCCGTCTTCGCCAGCGACAAGTGGCGCATCGCCGTCGTGAACTCGTTCCTGATCGGGCTGCCAGCCACCCTCATCGCCACGGTGCTCGGCACGCTGGCGGCGATCGGACTTTCGCTCGCGGATTTCCGGGGCAAGGCCGCCGTGTCTGCGCTGCTGCTGTCACCGCTGGTGGTGCCGATCGTGATCGTCGCCGTTGGGCTATACTTCTTCTTCGCGCCGTTCGGCCTCACTCAGTCCTACACCGGCCTGATCATCGCCCACGCCGCGCTCGGCGCGCCCTTCCCCGTGGTCACCGTCACCGCCGCCCTGGCCTCATTCGATCGCAATCTCATCCGTGCTGCCGCGAGCCTCGGCGCGCCGCCGATCACCGTGTTCCGCCGGATCATGCTGCCGCTGGTCGCTCCAGGAGTGGCCGCCGGAGCGCTCTTCGCGTTCGCCACGTCATTCGACGAGGTGGTGACGGTGCTGCTTCTCGGCGCGCCGCACCAGCGCACCATCCCGCGGGAGATGTTCTCCGGCCTGCGCGACAGCTTCAATCCGACGATTGCCGCTGTCGCCGTCATGCTGACGCTGGTCGCCGTCTTGCTCTTGCTCGTGGTGGAGCTGCTGCGCGCGCGGAGTGAACGGATGAGGCAGCAATCAGCTGGGCCGTAGCACAGCCTGACGAGCGAACGAGACGAGACCAACCGCGCCCATCGTTCGAGTTTTCTCGCAACGACCGGTAAGCCGCTCGACTTTGTCAGATGCCGAACAAGGAGAGCAAGCTGATCCGCGGCGGTGGCGCTTTGAACTCCGTCATCGCCTCAGCGACCTGGGTGTAGAGTTCAGGCAGCCACTTCGGCTGATGCGGCGCCACTGGCGGGATGCCGCGCCTCCTGAAATCCGTCGGCGCAATGATGAGCTTGATGTTGTCCAGCCCGACGTGTGCTGCGAGGACGAACAGCTCCTCCGCGGCCTCGTCGCCCACGGCCAGGCAGCCGGCTGACTTATCCTTGCCGTGGATCATGATGTCGCCGCCGAGATTGGTGCGGCCATCCTCCTTGGCCTTCTCGCGATCGAACTCGTTCGGGTAGTTGACCCGCAGGGAGACGTGGTAGCGGCTGTTGGGGTTGAGCAGCGAGATGCGGTAGACACCCTCCGGCACCTGCTTGTCACCCTGGCGCAGTTTCGGGCCGGGGCCACCGCTCGCCGCCAGCACCGGATAGCGGTGCACGAACTGCCACTCGGTGTTCTCTTCCTTGCGGGCATACAGCTCGATGACCTTCTCGTCCTTGATCGCCACCAGGGCGATCTCGGCCGGAGGCCAGGCTGCCTTCGCCGAGCTGAACTTCTTCCAGAGCCGCGCAGTCGCGCCAGGAGAGATCTCTGCCAAGCGCTTTTCCAGGGCAGGCGACCGGTATACGCCGCGCGAGCGTTGCGTCTGTGGGGTGCTGCGCACCGGCTTCTCGGCGGATTGAGCCTCGCGCTCTTCCGGCTTGACGTCCACGCGCCAGGAGTCGGTCGTCTCGAGCTCCGCTGGGGGATCGCTGGTCAGCGATTCCTCTGCTTCATCGTCAACCTCCTCCGGCACGCCTGCCACCTCGGGCGAGTCCGGCTCCTCCGGCTCTTCCGAGATTTCCTCCTGGCGAAGGTTCGGTGACGGCAGCAACTCCGCCGGGTCGAGCGACGCGTAGGTGAACCGCTCGATCGTCTTCGGGGTGGGCCGCGTCGCCGGCTGCGGCACAGGGATCGCCAATGGCGCCACAGGCTCAGGTTCAGCAACGGCCAGCGCCACCTCTTGCCGCGCAGTCTTTTCGACAGCAACCAGCTGGATGATGCCCGCCTCGTCGAGGGCGAGTATGGTCGCCGCAGTCCCAACGGAGACCATCGTGAAAAGCCCGACGAGCGCGAAGCCCCTAAATCTCATCCTTTCACCACCCCCATCACAGCCGCCGGCTCTCGTTCGGCATGTCAGCCATCGGCTCGGCTTTCGCTGCGTCTTTCAGACTTTAGCGCATGTAGTCGATTCTTTAAGGCAAAAAGGCGGGCGCAAAGACGACAGCTCTGCGGCGCGTGACACTCGGACGACGGAATTTCTGCCGAAATGTCAGACGTCGCACGTCGGAGGTGTAGGATACTATCGTGGCAACGGCAAGTTCTGCAACTCTTGGATGAGGGATAGCCTATGCGCTCTACCTTGCGCGTAGCATTTCGCCAGTCCTGCAGAAGCGCCGCAATCTGAGCCTAGCGTGCAAGATATGGCCCCCGCAGCAGATGATCACGCCTTCGAGTGGAGCAAGTCCCATGGCCGACAAGTCATCCCGGAAGCCCAGGAAGTCGGCGGCCAAGGCAGCCCCCACGCAACCGGTCCTCCTCTCGGGCGGCAATCCTCAGATCCCGAAGGGCTACGGCGACGCTCCGGTGCAGGCCTACATCGCGGCGATGCCGGGCTGGAAACAAAATGTCGGCCGCCGTCTCGACGCGATCATCTCCCGCACCGTTCCCGGCGTGCGCAAAGCCGTCAAATGGAACTCGCCGTTCTTTGGTGTCGAGGACAATATCTGGTTCCTCAGTTTTCATTGCTTCACGAAGTACGTGAAGGTCGCCTTCTTCCGCGGCGCTGCTCTCATCCCGATCCCGCCGAGA
>QGVC01000625.1 GCA_003242645.1 Pseudomonadota bacterium | reverse complement strand
CCACGAGCTCTATCGTCACGTCCTGCGTCGGCACACCACGACTCAAGAGCAGTGCCTTACATTCGTAGTACGGTGTGTCCTCCTGCCATCGGGGTGTTCTTGGATGGATGACAATCGCCAGGTCCGGCAATGATGTCGTCCGGTCGAGCCAGCGGCTCACGGCGTCAGCGTAGACGCGCGCGTTGTCACGAGACGAGGCAGCGGGGTTGATGTGAAATTGCGTGACCGGTATTACGGAGTCCTTGTCAATCACATAGCGAAACGTGTCCTCAACGCCGCGGAAGTACCGCATTCCGTTTCGGAGAGCGAAGTACAGAGTGTTAGCGTGATCACGGTGGCCAGATGGAAATACAAACGCTATCCGTGGCCTCGCCCCACCAGGGATTGGAGCAAATGGCCCGAATCGCTGAAGGCCTCTGAAACGGTCGGCCCCTCGACCACCTTGGCCGAATTGAAGGATGACCGGAGGGAGTACGCGAGCGGAAAACATCAAGACTGAGTAAGAGCAATCTCGATCGGCGTCAGGTCAACCAAAACCGATCCTGTGGAGTAGCTGGCGAGGGATATCTCCAGCTGTGAGCGCCGGTGTGGCCCGAGAAAGCGACGTATCGCTTCGAGTCGATCCTTGAGAACCGTCTGATTGCGACGACCCGCTGGTGTCATTACATGATTCAGTTGATGAACGGCACGCCAGAACATCTGGCCAATGTCAGTCATGTGCATGGAACGGCCGTAATCGTGTATGACATCGAGCTTTGCTTCCAGAAACAGTTCTTCTGGAGAGAACTCCCTTTCGATCCCGTCAGGGCACCGGACACGAATGTGAGCCGCGGAGGATACGATGCGACCGACGTAGCCACCGGAGAATCTCTCGAGCCCGCTCGGTGGAGCTTCACGAGGCTTGTAGATCACCGATGAGCCCTCGCCGAACACGACGCACGGGAGCGTTGCCAAGCTGACCGAGAACTCCGCCGAGACACGCACGGACGCTTGCAGCACGAGGAAATCCGGTCGAGCGCTGAATGGAGCTCGTACCTTGAAGGTGATCCCCTCATAAATACTGATGTCTCTTATCGTGCGAGCAGGTTCTGGGGAGAGTACGTCGCTGAATCCCGCCATTCGTCGCACTACGCGATACCCGCGCTGCTGGAAGTACCGTCGGAGGCTGTGTTGAGCGAGGCGGGTAGCCAAGTGAGGGACTTGGCGCAAGTCGACGGTATCGCTTGCGGGTGGCGAGTCCAGAGCAGGGCCATCGAAAAGAATGACGTGCACCTTGTCCGTATCGGGGTCGACATGCTTGAAGGCGTTGGCATGCTGGAACTCGTTGTCCAGTCGATATTTAGCCGTCGGGAAGTCTGAAGCTACGAACGTTGGGAGGTTCAGCTCGGAAGGCGTTAACCGTACGGCAAAGGAGTTATGGACGAGTCGCGTCATCGTCACGCCGAGATTCTAGCCCATCAATGGTGCTGGAGCGCCTCCAGGCTCAGCCAGACGGAAGTCACCAACGGGTCACTGGGGGGCGACGGAGTCACGCTCGGCCAAGGATCGGCGGCCGGTGTCGCTCCGAACTGATCGCGGGTGCGAAGCGCAATTGGTTCACCTACGAGACGTGTCCAACTGCCGCAACCGAGAGCTTGTCTGGAGGAAACCGGTGCGACGGGAAGCCGAAACGCAACAGATTCTCTGCCACGTCATAACCGCGCCCCGCGATGTACTCATCGACCTTCTTCGATCAGCTTAATCCCACCATTTCACAGGCGCGTTCCACGCTCCGCTTGACACCGGGTCGGGCTGACCCTTCCAGTCAACTAATCGTGGCCAGGTTTGTGTGGAGTTCTGCGAGCGGCACTCTCCAAGTTCAGCGCGCGAGACGGCCGAACAACCGCCCCGGCATCTTCTATGCAGTTCCAAATTCAGCAGGCCGAGCCGTGCTCCGTACCGTTCGCTTCGTTACTTTCGAGCCCGAACCGGCGTTCATCTAAGGTACACCGA
>QGVC01000624.1 GCA_003242645.1 Pseudomonadota bacterium | reverse complement strand
GCGAGCCGTGACCGGCGCGATAGCCGCCGGCCATTTCACCGCCGTCGAGCGCCTCGATGTGCAGCCGGCCGCGCTCTCGCACCTGAGCCGAGTTGCCGAGCTCGCCTTCGCCCACGGCATGAGCTGTGCACTGGGGGTTCTCTGCGCCCTGGCCACCGTCGGCGCCGTCGCGGGCCTTGCAGGATCGGATAGACTTCCGCGCCCATCGGACCCGCCACGACCCCGGCATGGGGCATAAGCTTGCGGGACAAGGGATTCCTCGCAGACTTCAGCTGGAGATTCGCCATGATGTGGGGCTGCCACTCCGCCGGGTCCGACGCGGAGCCGGTCATGACGATCTTGATCTGCCCGCGCTGATCGTCGTCGTCGTGCCATTCCGGTCGGAGCTTCACGATCTCGCGGTACAGATCCACGCAGATCCGGCGGCTCATGCACACGACCATGCCCTTGCCGTCCATGGCATCACACCGCTTCTCGAAATGCTCGACGATGTCCCGGGCCACGAGCGCCAGCCGCTTGTCGGCGCCAACGATCGCCTCGAGCTGCGCCCACTTGCTCTTCAGCCTTTCCTTGCGCTCGACCTCCTCGCCCTATCGAGCACTTGAAGCTGCCGACACACCGGTTCCGGTCCTGGAGCCGGGCCGTGGCAAGACCAAGACGGGACGCCTATGGGTCTATGTCCGAGACGATCGGCCAGCGGGCAGCAAAGAGGCATCGGCGCTGTTCTTCCGCTATTCCCGGATCGCCGCGGCGAGCAGACCAAAGAGCATATCAAGAACTTCCACGGCGTCCTGCACGCCGACGCTTACGCCGGATTCAATCAACTCTACGCCGACGGTCGCATCGAGCTCGACAACAATGCCGCTGAGCGTGCGCTGCGCGCGGTCGTAAGAACTTCTTAAAGCTGCGCGTCAAGACGGTATCCGTCGGACGCTTATGGGCAAGAACGGCCTCGCCCTAGTCCGCCCGGTCGGCGGCGGGCTCGTTCGGCTGCGCTCTCCAAGGCCGGACGCGATCCGCCAGCCGATGACTTCCGGCCAGGCGAGGGCGGCAGATTCGGCGATGGCGTCTGCGAAGCGCTCTACTCCGCTCCCCTGCAGCCGGCCGTGCGCTCGATGCCGCTACACCTCATCCGCTGATGTTGCGACGGCGAATGGCACGCCGAGCGCTTCGAAGTGTTTGCCGCCGCAGCGCACCTTGTCGGCTTCGCTCGTGCGCAGCTTCAAAAAGTCCCGGGTGCCCTTGGTCTCGCGGACGAGATAGACGGCCTCATCGCCGTGCTTGACGATGGCCCAGTCGGGATTGTATTCGCCGACGGGCGTGTCCACTCTGAACCATGACGGAAGCTTGACGAACAGCTTGATATCCTCCCGCTGGTCCAGCTTGCGGGCGAATTCCCGCTCGATCTCCGAATCGTAGACGACGTGGTCGTAGATGGATTTCTTGACCTGCAGGGCGCTGAGATAATCGATCAGTTCCTCGCTCTCGAAGCGCGTCATTTCCCATTCGGCGTCTGGGCCGTCCCCGCCGATCTTTTCGTACTTGATGCCGTCCACCAGCAGGCGATTGAGCTCGTGCCGGATGACGCCGGCCGCCGCATCCATGAAGCGCTGCGGGTCGTTGAAGAACTCGTCGAGCCGTCCGGATTCCTTGAGGATTCGCGCCAGCGTCGAACGGGTCAATTCCGTCTCTGCCTGGAGATAGGCCAGCACGTCCGGTGACCTGCCCGCCCGGTAGCTGGCCCTTTCCTCGGCCACACTGAGGGCCGTGGCCTCCACGCCACCACGCTTGACGGTGACTTGCCCCGTCTGGACGCGGACGGTCGGCGACTCGATCCTCGGCATCTGGCGCAGAGCTGCAACCGCGCGCCTTATCAGATCCTCGGTCTCGAACTCGACGCGGTATTGGGTCTTCGGCTTGATCCGATCCCACAAGGCCTGGAATTCCGGAGTGAGCAACACTTCCTTCCTGAGCCGCGACACCCCTTCGTCGCGCTCGCGG
>QGVC01000623.1 GCA_003242645.1 Pseudomonadota bacterium | reverse complement strand
ACCCTAGATACTCCGCCGCCGCGACCTCGGGAGTCTGGTCACCGCGCACCTCGGAAACTGGCACCGCATACCGACCAAGCCGCGCGCCCGACAATGGCTGGCGAGCCGTAACCGTCGCAATGCTGTCCAACAGCACAGTCAAGTCGGGCAAGGCTGCACCCCCTCTGCCCTAACCCAATCCAGGCCATTTGGCCGCACGTTCCAGCGCCCCAGGCAACGCTGAGCCCACAACCGCAGCCAGCACTAACCACCAGAACCGGCTCTCAAGGCGGGTCATCCGCTCGCGCAGAGCCGTAATTGCCTCGTCGTGCGCGGCGATCTCATGGGCTTGGTGGTTCAGGGCTTGCGTAACTTTGCCATCAAGTACCGCCACCCGCTCGGCAAGCCGAGCTTCGGCGGCGGCTAGGTCTTCGCGGAAGTCCGCCCGCAGGGCTGCAATGTCCGACAGCGTTGCAGCGCGGCCATTGGTTTCAGCCACGACGGCCACCCCCATATGCGCGTAAAGGGGGCCGCCCGAAAGCGACCCCCTTCACCAGTTGCGTGATGGTGTTTGGGCTATCGTGAGCTAAGCGAGGCAGGGCGCGACAAGGAACTGAGCCCCTTTAGCACCCGTTCGTAGAACCGGTAAGCCTGCTCCAGCCGATACACCTCCTCCGGCGTGAGGGTGGCGATGAACGCCCGCTTCTCCACTTCGTTCAGGCCGTACAGCGGATCCATCGACCTCAGTGACTGCTCCAGCCCCTGTGGCGTACCGCCGAGCCTGGCGTACTCCAACAGCCACCGGCGCGCCGCCTGCGTGTCCCCGTATCGTAGCGAAATCTTGAGCCAGTAGAGAGCCTGCGACCGCTGCGAGTCGGAGAACCCGCCTGTCGGCTTGCCGATCTTCCGGGCAAACTCCTCCCGCCGATCGATGATGTCCCAGTAGGCCGACTCGTCAGCGTCTACCCGATAGATCATCCAGTCCTGGATCCCGCCGTTGGTCCTCATCGGCAGGCCCCTGGCATAGCGGTACAGGGGCTCTACGCCGAGTTGCTGGGCTACGTAAAGCCACGGGTCCCGAAGTCGCCGCGGCTCGCGGAAGTCTGGGAAGAACTGCACCTTTGCCGCGATCTCCACGGGCCACTTGATAAAGGGCGTCACCAGTTGCCAAAGCTTGTTCAGCCAGTCGGTGGACGCTTCCTTGGCGATGTCGGCAAGCGACCGCCGCCCTGACAACCAGTCGGCCACGTCGGAGGGCAGCTCATCAAGGCCGAACCACTCAAGGAAGTCAGCAAGCGCCCCGACGTTGCTGAAGTAGATCACTCGGCCCTGCTCGTCGCGGCCCAGGATGATATGTGGCCTGCGGCGCACATCTTCGGGCAGGTCTCGCTCTTCGTCGGGCCAGAACAGGTTGTTGTAGACCGCCAGCATAGCTGAAAACGCCGCGGCCTTGATGGCGAACTTTCCGACGCGGTACGCAAGGAGCGGCGACTTGGCGGCGGTTCCGAGGAGCTTCCGCCCCACCATTGTGGCAAGGCGCCGGTCACGGGCCGTATTGCGGAACGCCTGGATGTACCAGCGCATGTTCACTTCCTGCCACGACCAGAATGGCAACAGTAACTGCCGCAGATGTTGCCCCTCTACCGACACCTGGTCATAGGCGCCAAGGAGCTGGTTAGACAGCACGAACGCCTTGTCCCTTGGGTCGGTCAGGGCGTCGATCTCTTCGGGAATGCTGGCTCCATAGTTGAGGGGCTTGCCGTTGTTCTTGCGAATCTGCTCCAGGTAGTCCAGGTAAGCGGCGTAGCGCAGCCATGCCTCCCGAGCGTCAGTGGAAAGCCGAGCAGTCTTCCAGTACCGCTTCAGTACCTCTAGGGCTGACGCGGAAGTGGACTTCTCTGCCGCCTTTGCGAACCGCTCGAAAATCGGCAGCTTTGCCACATCCTGAAGCTCCTGCACCTGGAGCAGGCTCTGCATCCCGCCGCGACGATACCACTCATAGAACTCGCCCGTCGGCTGCTTGC
>QGVC01000622.1 GCA_003242645.1 Pseudomonadota bacterium | reverse complement strand
ATTCGCCGCCATCCATCCGACCATGAAGGAAATCATGGCCGGGTTCATCCGGCGTCGGCATGCCGAGGGGCAAACGTTCCTGGTCGTCAGCCACGATATGCCGGTGGTCGTCGAGCTTTGCCCGCGCACCGTGTGCATGAACGCCGGCACGGTCATCGCTGATGAGAGCACCCGCGCCGTGTTGACCGATAAGGTGGTGATCGAAGCTTATCTCGGAGGAGCGGAGATATGACGGCGCTCCTGTCCATGGAAAACGTGACGGCGAGCTACATCGGCGACATCGACATTCTGCGCGGTGTCAGCCTCAAGGTGCAGCCGAACACGATCACGGGGCTGATCGGCCTCAACGGCGCTGGCAAATCGACCATTATGAAAACGATTTGCGGCTTCCTGCGCCCGAAATCCGGCGTGATCCGTTTCGATGGCGAGGACATCACGGGGATCGCCGCGCATACCGTGCTCGGCCGCGGAATCTTCTACGTTCCGCAGGAATCGAGCCTGTTCCCGCATATGAGCGTCGAGAACAATCTGTTGCTGCCGCTCGAGCATCTTTCTCGCCAGCCCGGCGGCCCGACGCAGGGGGACATTGCCGCGCGCCTGGAGGACACGTTCTCGAAGTTCCCGGTGTTGCGCGAGCGTAGAACCGAGAAGGCGGGAGCGCTTTCCGGCGGCCAACAGAAGATGGTGGAGTTCGCCAAGGCTTATCTCGTGCGGCCGCGACTCTGTCTTATCGACGAGCCTGCAATCGGCCTTGCGCCGAAAATTGCGGCGGAGGTCTACGACTGGATCGACCTTCTCGCCAGCGAGCGCACAGCGATTCTGCTGGTCGACCACAACGTGCGCCGTGTGGTGAAGATGTCGAGCTACATCTATGTTCTAAGCCTCGGCCAGATCACTGCCGAAGGCCCACGCGAGGAGTTCGAGGGCGATCTGCACGAGCAGGTCAAGGCGTGGTTGGGGATAACGTTCTAGGGGCGCGCCTGGATTTATCCGCAGCTTAGACACGTAAGGCTTCGCGTACCCGCAGCACTTCGCGCTAAGCACATCGTCGCGTAGGAATGGATTGACCCGGAGAGGTGAGGAACGGTGCCGGAACCGTCCTTGAATCCATCTAGAGAAGAGTTTTCACCTTCTCCAGCTCCTCAGCTAAGACGACTAGTTCAGCCTTCCGCAATCTCTCAAGATATTCGTCGGGTGTTAGTTCTGGATTTTTCAAGCGACGCCGTACCCTACGAACGCACTGTAGGAACAATTGCTCATTCAGGCAGCGCTGATGGATGAGGAACGTGTCAGGGTGCTGGACTTCTATTCCATATTGCGCGACGGCATCTTCTGGGAAATCTCTGACATTCCGCGTCACTATTACATCTGCGCCACCTACGATTGCCGCGGCCAATACATGCCGATCATCGGGATCCGGTAAAATCAGTGATCCAATAAGTGCTTCATATCCGGCGACCAAAGCGTCCGGGAGTGCTGCATCTATCGCTTTCCGGCGGCGTTCGATTTTTTGAGGATCACGACCAGATTCCGCCAGTTTCTCCATCCATTCGCGGTGAACGTCCTCGCTCCATAACGCCCGATAAACGCCAATGCGCGCCGCTTCCAGGATGAGGTCAGTTTGTGTCATTGAGTATAGGACATTGGCATCTAAAAACGCAGAAAAGCGCGCCATGCCGGCTACTCTAATTCAAGCTCCTGACTGATATTAGCTAGTTCTTGCATGGCGCTTTCGCTCTCGACGCGCATATTATCTCTATAGGCTAGGAGGTCTTCGAGACGAATACGCCTATGGGTACCAACCATCCTATAACTGAGTTCCCCCTCATTCAGCAATTTTAGTATGTACCCTCGGGAAACGTTGAGCAAGTCTGCCGCCTGATATGTCGTCAGCTCATGGTCGTACGGGATAAGAGAAATCGGCCTGTTCTGCGCAAAATCGATGAGAATGCGACGGATTAACTCAAACGCCGTCTCGTCGATTTCGATAGATTGCCCAGTATGGCGA
>QGVC01000621.1 GCA_003242645.1 Pseudomonadota bacterium | reverse complement strand
CTACCTTTAGGGGGCCGGGGGGGGGGAATTGTTAACGTTTTTGTCCAATTTGGCTGACCGCCGCGTGGCGCGGGCACGGGCCGTTTGGAAAACGGAGGAGATCGGCGGGCCCGAAGTCCGCGACGGCATTTTGTCGGCGTATCATTTCGCGGCGGCCGATCCTTATCGAGCCGCGACCCATAACAAGGGAATTATGAACGGCGTCACCGCGGTCGTGCTTGCGACGGGCAACGATACACGCGCCATAGAGGCTGGCGCGCATGCCTACGCGGCTCGGAGCGGACGCTACACCAGCTTAACCCACTGGGAGAAGACAGCCGAGGGCGACCTTGCCGGAACGCTCGAAATCCCCATGGCCGTCGGCTTGGTCGGCGGCGCAACTAAGGTCCATCCAACAGCGCAGGTTTGCCTGAAAATTCTCGGCGTCGAGAGTGCCGACCGGCTCGCCCGAATTATTGCGGCGGTAGGGTTGGCCCAAAACTTCGCCGCGCTCAAGGCATTGGCGACCACGGGCATCCAGAAGGGTCACATGGCGCTCCACGCGCAAAACATCGCGATGATGGCGGGCGCCGTCGGCGACGAAATCGACCGGGTCGCCAAGGCCATGGTCGCAGCCGGCACCGTGCGTCTGGACGTTGCGGAAAAAGAGCTCGCCAAACTGCGAGGGGGCGCAGGCTCTTAGTACCCCATCAGGTTAAGACCGATATTCTCACGGGGTGGGGATGCTCACTTTAGCCGCGCCGGCGATGGCGTTTTCTTTGATTCTGTCAATTTTATTTTGTAATTCCGGGTGAGATCCCCACTTCATGCCAGGTTGAACATTGCGCGCGGGCCCTCACGTTGAATCGAAACCAAAAGCGCGGAGCCGCGTTTCGTCGGCGCCAATGAAGGCTTCGACGTGACCACGAGAACGGAACCTCCGTTTCCCCGGCCTGCGTCTACCCGGCCCGAGCATCAGGCGACCGGTCGGCACTATCCGGGCGAATGGGCGCGGCGATTCGAGCTCTATCTGGACATGGGCTCCCGCCGAGCCCTGCTTTATGGCTTGCTGTTTGGTGCATTCGTCATCGTTGTGGTGATCTCCGCAGTCGTTAGGTTTGGCCCCTAAGTTGACCGTATCCAATACTAGGGCGCAGGATTGCGTGCCGAGGTGGCTGTGAAAAGCTGGCCGATAGCGTCGCGACGGCGATCACCACGACCACGACTTTGGAGACATCGATGTCATTGCAGAACAAGGTCGCAATCGTCACCGGCGGCAATAGCGGAATTGGTCAGGCGATCGTCTTGGAGCTGGCCCGGCAGGGCGCAAGTCTCGTCATCGACTATGTCGTCCACCCCGAAACCACCGCGGAACTGGAGCGAGAAATCGCTAAGCTCGGCGGACAAGCCATCGGCGTCGATTCCGACGTGAGCAAGGTTGAGGATCTGCAGCGGCTTGTCGATGCCGCCGTCGCCAATTTTGGGCGGCTCGATATCATGGTGAACAATGCCGGAATTGAAACGCGAACCTCTGTTCTCGATACGACTGAGGATCAATACGATAAGGTTCTAGCAATTAACCTTAAAAGCGCTTTTTTCGGCACTCAAATAGCCGCCAGGCAAATGATCAAGCAGGGCCAAGGGGGCCGCATCATCAATATTACGTCGGTCCACGAGGATTGGCCGATGCCCAGCAATACTCCCTACTGCCTATCGAAAGGGGGAATGCGAATGCTCACGCGCACTGCCGGTGTTGAGCTCGCACCGCACAACATCCTCGTCGTTGGCGTTGGACCGGGTGCGGTTGAAACCCCGATCAATCTCAGCACCATGCAAGACCCGGCCAAGCTCCAGAAGTTGAATTCAGCCATTCCGCTGGGGCGCATGGCGCGTCCTGAGGAAATTGCGAGCGTGGTCGCTTTCCTTGCTGGCGACGGCGCTAGCTACCTCACCGCCACCAGCATTTTCGTGGATGGCGGACTCATGCAGAGCAGCATCGGTTTGTAGCGGACCAGCCGCTATGGATAAGCA
>QGVC01000620.1 GCA_003242645.1 Pseudomonadota bacterium | reverse complement strand
TTCGTTTTTTTTCTGTATATCGGACCCGGCTCCCTCCGTGTCTTCCCTTTTCTCTTCGTCGGCAGGGTTCGATACGAAGTACGAGGCTGTGAAAGGTCTCGACGTCGACCGCAGAGCCTTGCAGTGTCGTCGCGAGATGCTGTCTCAGGGGCGCGTTGTAGCAAAGCAGCAGTACGCGGAAACCAGACGAAGCGAGCTGACGCGACTTCTCTACGGCCAGCACCGTCTTTCCCGTCCCGGCGCCTCCGAGGATCATGGCGCGCTTGACGCGTCTGATCGCTTGCAACACCACCATCTGTTCGCTCGTCAAATCGAGCAACGCTTGCCTGGCGTCTCCAACCTCGTCTCGTAGGAGGCGTCTTACTCGGATGGTGGGTGCCAAATGGTCGACGATGCGCTCGACGTCATTCTTGGACAAGGCTCGATTCTGTCCCCAATGGCGGAATATCCGTTCTATCGCCTCCATTGGTCGAGCCAGATCGACCCGGTCGACGACGATTTCTCTGGGCGCATTGAACCCGAGAAGCTGAGTGACTTCTATGTCTGGGAAAACGACGGCATGCACGATCGGGTACCGTGTCAGAGTGGGATCGACCGCCTTGAAGAAGTTGAGCAACGCATGCTTGGAGTCTTTCGCCTGGTCGAACGGGTTCTTGATGGGGTGGCGGATTCCGTCGGCGCCGGTCGAAGACCAAGTGCCGTCGATGACTTCGATTCCGCCACCCTTCACTTCGAGAACGAGGATGCCGAGGTCGGGAGCCAGTACGACGAAGTCGGCTTCGCCATCGCCTTGTCTGCCATTGCGGCGGGACTGCCAGGCGACTGAGTGGAAGACGACGAGATCGTCGACGGCACATAAACGCTCCCGCACCTTGATCTCCGATCGCGGGCTGCTCGGTGATGCTTCACGGGGGTAAAAGATCGCCATTGGCAAGATGAGTCCTACTTGCTCTTTGGTTTACGCGACTCTACGACCACTTGGATATGAAGAGCGGCCTCGACCGGATCTTCATGAGACCAGACGCGAATCACTTCCCAACCGAGTTCTCGCAGGCGCCGGGTGGTGTCGGCATCGCGTGCTCGGTTGGCTTCGATCTTGGCGCGCCAGAATCCGGCGTTCTCCTTTGGCCAGGTGGCGTGGAGTGGACACCCGTGCCAGAAACACCCATCGACGAAAACCGCCACGCGCGCACCGATGAACACGATGTCGGCGACCCGTCGCGGTTTTCTGGACAGTGGCACTTGCAAGCGGTAGCGAAGGCCCAGGGCATGCAGGGCCCGCCGCAGTTCGATCTCGACGTCCGTTCCTCGCTGGCGCACGCGCGCCATGCGGCGGCTGGCTTCAGGCGACGAGGGGCTCACGCTTGGCATTTCGCCCCCTCTCGGCGACGGACCGGGTGGTCTCGTCGACCGTCTTCGTCTCGGGCACGACGGCGAGATGCCGCAGGATGCTCCGGCCGATGATCCTCCCCAAAGTGACGGGCACCGCGTTGCCGATCATGCGGCCCAAGCTCTTGAAGTGGATCGGCGCACCGTCCGGGACGAAGGAATAGTCTTCCGGGAAACCTTGCAGGATCGCTCCCTCACGCAGCGATATCGCCCGATCCTGCTCGGGGTGTCCGAAGCGACCGTTGCCGAAACCGTAGAACTGGGTGGTGAGGGTCGGGGCGGGTTCGTCCCAAACCATACGGCCATAGACACCCGGATATGTCCGGCCGCTATCACGGCGGTGGCATTCCGCGATCAAACGTTTGGGCCAATCCCTCCAAGTCCCGCCGGGACGGGATGCGCGGATGCGTTGGAGGTTGAGCTTGGAAAGCTTGGACGCCGTGTGCAACGGATCGGAAGGCAGAGTGCCGCCCGCCGGTATCGGCGGAAGCTTCCCGATCGCTTCGCGCACGGTTTGGGGTCGCTCGTGGGTGCGCTCGATCAACTCGATCGGCCCGATGCAGGAGGCGACGCGCACCATCCCGCGTCCGGGCTTTGGGCAAACGTACGCGGAGCAATCAACA
>QGVC01000619.1 GCA_003242645.1 Pseudomonadota bacterium | reverse complement strand
GCCCCTACGAACCAGGAGGCGCAGACTCACATTCGGCCGACCCGCCTCTGCGCGAGGCGGCGGATAAGTATCGCTGAAAACCGGCCTCAGCTCGCCGCGCTGAGGCCCGCCCCTCCGCGGAAGGGCCTATCCTTCACCACGCGGCTTGATTCACTCAGACTGAAATGCGCGGTGAGAAATCCGGGCTAGCCGAGGCGCCGGTCCACCGGCAGCCTGACGCCGTGACATGCTCGCCTTCAGGCGGATTGGACCGGACGAGCCATAGGCAGTGTGCCCGAGGAACCTCGGCTCCATCTCGCGGTCGATGGAGCTACGATCAGATCTGGTGTATGAGCTGAATTGAGGAAGGCGGCGCATCCTGCTGAAATTGGGTTTACCAGGACCTTCTTTCAGCAGATAGGAGACGCGCCACCCATGGCCAACGATACGATTGTTTCTTTCGTCAATCCAGCCTTTCACGACGAGCTCAGCGACCTTGTACGCGAGGGCGCACAGCGGATCATTCGGCAAGCGGTGGAAGCGGAGTTGAAGGTCTTTTTGGAGCAACACGCTGCGGCGCAAGACGCTGCAGGCCGGCGAGCAGTGGTCCGGAACGGGTACCAGCCTGAGCGCGAGGTTCTGACCGGGATCGGCCCCGTGAAGGTTCGCGTACCGAAGACGCGCGACCGTGCTGGGGAGGGTCGCTGCTTTCGCTCGGAGTTGCTGCCGCCGTACCTGAAGAAGGCGAAGCGGCTTGAGGCGGTGCTGCCGTGGTTGTACCTGAAGGGCGTGTCGACTAACGACTTCGACGAGGCGCTCACGGCGCTGTTCGGCGAGTCGGTGAAGGGGTTGTCGCCGACGACGATCGGGCGGCTGAAGCGCTCGTGGGAAGCGGAGTACGCCGAGTGGCGGGAGAAGGACTGGCGCGGGCACGAGTTCGTTTACTTGTGGGCGGACGGCATCTACACGAACGTGCGTAGCGACGAGCGACGCTGTTTGCTGGTGCTGATCGGCTGCGATGCCCGGGGAAAGAAGCACTTCCTCGCGATCGAAGAAGGCTTTCGCGAGTCCAAACAGAGCTGGAAGGCATTGCTGCTGAGCTTGCGGGATCGAGGGCTCAAGACGCCGCCGAAGCTCGGTGTGGGAGACGGCGCAATGGGCTTCTGGGCCGCCTTGGCCGAGGTATTTCCGACGACGCGCGCACAGCGCTGTTGGGTCCACAAGACCGTGAACATCCTCGACAAGCTGCCGAAGGCGCAGCAGCCGGAAGCGAAGTCGGCGCTGCACGAGATCTGGCAGGCTGACAGCCGCAGGAATGCTGAGAAGGCGTTCAATCGGTTCGTCGCGACGTACGAGCAGAAGTACCCGAAGGCCGTCGACTGCCTGGTGAAGGATCGAGAGGAGCTGCTCGCCTTCTACGACTTCCCTGCCGCACATTGGCAGCACATTCGCACGACGAATCCGATTGAGTCGACCTTCGCGACGATCCGGTTGCGGACAAGAAAGACCAGGAACTGCGTGAGCGCGAAGAGCGGACTGAGCTTGATGCATCAGCTCGCGATGAGCGCGCAGAAGCGATGGCGACGGCTACGCGGCTTCCAGCAGCTCGCCGACGTCATCGCCGGAGTGAAGTTCATCGACGGTGTCGATGAGAGAGAGGTCAGCAGGAAAGCCGCCTGACTCGAGACCTGTACACCAGAGTTGACAGTAACTCCACTTACAGGCGACTCGTGCTCATTGCCGCAAACGGCGGGACGGTAACCGCGCAGAGCGAGGGCCGCGGTAAAGGCGGCCGCCGGGTTCGACGGACATCTCG
The DNA here is from genome assembly GCA_003242645.1 of Pseudomonadota bacterium. The sequence continues at coordinate 219 of QGVC01000619.1, read as the reverse complement.
TCAAGCCGGTTGACCTGCGTGCGTTAAACGAAGCGCTGTCAGCCAATCCGCTCGCTCTTTAAGGTCCGCCCGCTCCGTCGCTCAAGCGACGTCACGGTACCAACATCGACGCCTCGGCGATCAGCATCGCAGACTCACTCGCCGCCGCATCGTAATAGGACAGGAAGCGCCGTGTCTCCTCCGCGTCGTATGCCCGCAGGTTCTCGGCCCACCTTCGGC
>QGVC01000618.1 GCA_003242645.1 Pseudomonadota bacterium | reverse complement strand
TCGACGTTGGACGCTGCGCAGGCGTCTTCCGCGGTCTTCTGCGCGGTCTTGCCCACAGTGTCCTTGAAGTAGGCGTCCAGCTCCTCTGGGTGACGGAGCACATCCAGGGCGAGAGCCAGACAGCCTTGCTGTTCGCCATGATCGCAAGCCATCTTGTAATGGACGGCCGCCACCACCACTTCCGTCGCCTTGATGGGCCAGTCGTGAAGATGGTAGAACTCCGCGGCGAACTCCATGCACGCCTTGGTGTTCTTGCCTTTGCATGCTTTGAAATAGAGCTCCTCCGCGAGCGACGCGTCCTCCGGCACGCCGAAGCCGTGGAGGAACAACCAGCCCGCAGCGCGGCAGCCCTCCATGTCCCCCCGCTCGCAGCGCTGAAGGTCCACCGAAGGATCCTCCGCCGGCGGCAAGGAGAAGAGCACGACGTCTGGAGCCTTCGGCTCGATCGGCGCAGCGCTCAGGGCCGGCGACGGCAGCACCACCTGCTGCGCCCCGGGGTTTCTCGACGGCGCGCTGGACGCGCCGCATCCCGTGAGCTGCACGGAGAGGGCCATCATGGCGACGGCCAAGCCATCATGAAAGCGCCTGAGCATCGTCTTTTCCCTTGATCGGGGCTTCTCCGTCCAGAAACATCGGAGGCGTGACCGCGTCAATTCGTTCCTTGGTCCCTGCCTCGGTGCCAAAATTCGGATGCCAATAGATAGCATTCCAGGCGGTCTCCTTGAGCTTCTTTTCGATCGCGGAGGGCCAGCAGCCGCTCGGCTCTGCCGTGCCTGAGCCACCCAACACGTGCCTCCATCGGCAATGAAACTGAGCCTTGCCCGCGTAGTCCGGATGCTGCTGCCCGCTGTTCGTGATCGCCACGGCAAGCAAATAGTGCTTGTTCAGAATCAGGTTTGGAGGATTGCCGAACTCCTTCGGGTAACTTTGTGCGACTTGGGACATGAACATGCTCAGTGTCATCTCGCGCCCGCCGTGTGCCCACATCGACCGGGCCAGAACCCCGCGTGGGATGAAGAAGATCACCCAGGGCTGCAGGTTCGTGAAGCCGGGGGTGTTCCGGATCCCCCAGAGCATCTGCGCGATCGTGTAGTTCTGCTCCGGGGAGCTGCCGTACATGCGCGCGAGCCGGCTCACATAGAGCACGTCGTCCGGTGACATCACCCCCTTGCTGGGTCGCCGCGTGAGGACAAAGCGAAACAGTCCGACCGGGCGCGCCTTCTTGATGAACGCGGCCATCTCGCCGAGGTCCTCGGGAGGGGGCGGCGTGACCCCCATGCCACAGAAGCCGAGCATCCGCCCAGGGCCGATCTTTCTCAGCGCGTTGCCGTCGACGATGCCGGCCTTCATGGGTTCGAGGAGCGCTGCCCGTCCCGGGCTTTCCCGGCGCTCTCCCTTGATCTTCGACCAGAAGTTGGCGCCGTTGCTCGTGTCCATGAGCTGCACGAGCGGCTTGTCCTTGTGCACCCGGAGGACATAGTGGATGTGCGAACCCTCGAGCTGCGTCTTGAGGTCGATAACGACGGCGCTCGTCTTGGTGTCGAGCGCCAGCGCCTTCTGATACTCCCAGGTCGCGAGGTCTTTCTCGAGCTTCGCCTGGATCTTAGCGCGTGTCTTGTTCACATTGACCACATCCCCTCTCGTCTCGAAATAGCGAAGCTCCTTGAGGAGCAGGGGATCTTCCTTTGGCTTCGCCAGCTCGAATTCTTCCTGATAATCCGGCGCGATTCTGTCTTTCTGGGTGTACGGGCTCTCGACTTCTCGCTCTCCCGGCGTCTTGCGTGCCTCGAAGTGCTTGAGCAAGATTTTTTCTCGGATGCATTCGTTCTCGTACCTGCTCAGGTAAAGCGTGACCCGCTGAGCTCCGGCATCGGGATCGAACACGAAGATTGTCCCTGGCGCGAGCGGCGGCGAGAGCTGCTTGGCACGCTCGACATTGAGCAGGTCCTCGTGGGTGACGGGCGGGGGCGAAGTACGGTCCGCTTGCCCTGCGCCAGCCTTGTCTTTTTCTTGGGTT
>QGVC01000177.1 GCA_003242645.1 Pseudomonadota bacterium | reverse complement strand
CGTAGTACTATGCCCTGTGGTTTCGCCACCCGTCCCAGCCTGCCTGTATTCGCTGTCTGGGAAACATCTCCACCTGCCGCCGCCCCCCCCCACCCCGGTTCGCCCGCAAAATAGCGCACCTGCCGGCGCCATTGCGGCCCTGACATCTCCCGCCGCTCCACTCCATCCAGCGTCACATAGCCTTCGGCGTCATCGAGATCAGCGATGGCACGCAAGAGCCTGGTTTTCCCGCAGCCGGATGGGCCCTCGATGGACAGGCACTCGGCACCGGCAACCGCAAACGAGAGAGGCGGCAGCGTGCCGACCTTCAATTTATCGACCTTGAGCAAGGCGCTTTCTCATCGCTCGCGACTCCCCGGGCAGGCTTATCAAGCATCTGAGATTTTCGCCATCCGTTTGTGGAGAAAGCGCATTTTTTCAGCACGCAGGCAGACTGCGCTCGAGCCACGGCGAACCCTGCGACAGCCCGCGCGTTACTCGGCTTTGAGAGGTGAGCGCTCGTGGTTCAACTCCGGCTGCCCGCGAACTCGCGCATTACAAACGGACGCACCTGGAACCAGCGCCGCGAGGATGGGCGCTGGACCGAAATGCGCGTCTATCGCTGGATACCCGGCGAGCACCGCCAGCCGCAGCTCGATACCTATTGGATCGACATGGACCAGTGCGGTCCGATGGTCCTGGATGCGCTCATCAAGATCAAGAACGAGATCGATCCGACGCTGGCCTTCCGCCGCTCCTGCCGAGAGGGGGTCTGCGGCTCGTGCTCGATGAACATGAACGGTGATAACGGCCTGGCGTGTCTCGAACCGCTCGAGAAATTCGGCGGCAAGCTCACCGTCTATCCGCTTCCGCACATGCACATCATTCGGGACCTTGTCCCGGATCTCAGCCACTTTTTCCGCCAGTACGAGGCCATGGAGCCATGGCTGCAGACCAAGGAGCCAGAGCCGGATCAGGAATGGCTGCAGTCCCCCGAGGACCGTGAGCGGCTGAATGGCCTCTACGAGTGCATTCTTTGCGCCTGCTGCTCCGCGGCCTGTCCCAGCTACTGGTGGAATTCCGCCCGCTTCCTCGGCCCTGCTGTTCTCTTACAGGCCGCCCGCTGGGTCGAGGATAGCCGTGATCAGACCACCGACGACCGGCTCGACCGCGTCTCGGAGCCCATGGGGGCTTACGGATGTCGACAGATCCTCAACTGCGCCAAGGTGTGCCCGAAAGGCCTGAACCCCGCCAAGGCGATCGCGATGCTGCGCCAGCGCCTGATCGAACGGCAGAGCGGGTGATGGCGAAGGCCCAAGAGGAATGGCGCCGCGCCGTCATAGTCGGTGGCGGAGCTGGCGGGCTGCAGCTTGCGATCCGTTTGGCCAAGCGGCGCGAGCGAGACCGCCTTCACGTTACCCTCGTTGACAAGAACGACACCCACCTCTGGAAGCCGCTGCTGCATGAGGTGGCCGCGGGCACCATGTATCCGAGCACGGACGAAGTCGACTACCTGGCTTTGGCCCACTGGCATGGTTTCACCTTCTGCCACGGCCCCTTTGAGGGACTCGATCGCGATAAGCGCGAAGTGCTGGTGGGAGCCGTTCGGAACGCAGATGGAATAGTTATTCCGCCCCGCCGCTTACCGTATGATCTCGCCGTCGTGGCCGTTGGTAGCATCACGAACAGCTTCGGCGTGCCCGGTGTCGAGGAGTACGCCTTTCGCCTCGACGATGCTCAGGAAGCTGAACAGTTTCATCGTCGCCTTGTGCACCACTACCTGAAAGCCAACTATGCCCCGCCGGAGGAGCGGCCAGATCATCTTGATGTTGTGATCGTCGGCGGCGGGGCTACCGGCGTCGAGCTGGCAGCAGAGCTGCGCTCGGCCACCCGCGTGCTGACAGCATTCGGCCTCGACAACCTCGACGCGGACAGCTTCCTACGGCTGACCATTCTCAATATGGATCCCAGGCTGCTCCTGCAGCTGCCCGAGCAGATATCCGAGGCCGTCACTGAGGAGCTTCACCGGCTCGGCGTGGCGGTGATGAACTCCGAGCAGGTGGTGAAAGTCGCCCCGGACCACGTCGAAACCAAAAATGGCAGCCATTACCCTGCAGACTTGGTGGTGTGGGCAGGAGGCGTAAAAGCAGCCGACTACCTCAAGAACCTCAACGGCCTCGAAACAAACAAGCACAATCAGATCGTCGTCACCGAAACGCTGCAGACGCCCCATGACTCGCGCGTGCTTGCAATGGGCGACTGCGCTGCAGCTCCCTGGCTTGGCCGGAACAAGACGGTGCCGCCGCGCGCACAAGCGGCGGAGCAGCAGGCCCGCTATCTGGCGCGAGCGATCCCGCGTTTGCTCGATGGCCAGGAGGTGAGGCCCTTCCGTTACAACGACCTCGGCTCCTTCGTATCCCTAGGCGAGGAGAACACGATCGGCACGCTGATGGGCTATCTCAGGGGGCATCGTTTGCGCCTCGAAGGCTTCATCGCCCGCCTGATCTACCGCTGGCTGTACAAACGCCATCAGGCAGCTCTGTTCGGGTGGAGCGCCGCAATCCTCACGACTATCGGAAATTGGCTCCGCGGCACCTCCCGACCTAGGGTAAAGTTGCATTGACGCCGCCTGTGCTTCGCTGCGCGAAGACGCTGTCAATTCGCTGCGGGCGCCCGCCTATATCCGGTACCTGCGACCACAACCTCGACGGCGCCGTTCGTGATCACGGGATGCGAGATGCGCACGCCAAGCACGCCGTCGTAACCCTTCTCCCGCGCCCTTTCGGCAAGCTTCGCGAGTGCCCTGGCGATCGTCTTGTCGAGTAGATCCTCATAGCGGGTCATCTCGCCGCCGATGGTATTGGTGATAGCCTCGCGCATATCCCGCAAGACATTCGCGCCGCTGATCGCGCAGGCGTAGATCAACTCACCGTGGCGCACGGGCTCCTCGATCGTTTCGGTCGTGACGAGCCGCATGTCTCCCCCGCTAGGCTGCCACCCTCCGTCGCCGGCCGAAAAGGAGCCGCTTGATCATCAGGAGCACGACGAGGGCGAGAAATGCCAATACGCTGATGACGATCGAATGCTTTTCCCACAGCAGGGCCGGGCTCACTTGCCCTTCAAGAACAAGCTCAAAATCGGCGCTGATCGCCGCCGGATTGGGAAGCGAGTTGTCGCGCAGCATCATGGCGACAGCGGCATCCTGGTCGCGGCTCGCCAGCACAGCGTCGCGGACCCGTGCCGATGAGAGCACCTGCATCTTCGCCGGGCTTTGAGCCACCGCTCGCAGTATGCGCTCGCTCGCACTCGGCCGAAGGCCAGTCATATATCGGGCCAAAGCCTGCAGCTCCGGCTCGGCTAGGCTGCGCGCGAGCTTTTTCAGCTCCTCGTTATCCAGCTCGAACAGCACGTCGCGCGCATCGCGCTCCACGCTCATCAATCGCAGCGCCGCGAGCCGGTCATCGAGCGCGAGCAGACGAGAAATCGAGGCTGTGGTGAAGTTCTCAGCCCTGGCGCGCCGGTAGAGCTCCCACTCGACAACCCGGTCGAGACGGTCGCCAGCGAGGGTCGACCAACGCAACGCCGCTTCGACCGACCGGAGATCGCGGACAATCGTCATACCCGGATCGGTGAGCCGGTTGACCGCATCGTAGAGTGTTCCGTTCTCCAACCTTTTGAGAACACCAGCGTCGCCCTCTTCGGCGACAATGATGCCTACCAACTCATCGATACGTGGAAGCTGCTCGGGGCTGGCGGCATCCAAGAACTCCTTGAACGGCGGATTTGCCTCCGCAAGCTCCAGAACCTTCGCGTGGGCGCGGCGGAACTCCCGCCAAATCTCGACAACGCGATCGGCCGTCGAAGCTGAGATGTCGCGCACCTGCTCCTCGAGCTGCCGCGCAATCGTATTTGCAAGCTCCTCTCTTACGCGCTGTTTCGTCGCGTCCGACTTCATCTCCTCGGCGATGATGGGCAGCACGCCACTGCGAAGCTCCCAGATGTCCTTTGCGATCAGCACCACGCCGACACCGCCAGCCACGATCGACACCAGCCGCCCGAGCACAGCGCCGACGATACGATGGCCGATGCGCCGGGCCATGTTGGCGAGCTGACGGCGGACGAGCAGGATGACCGCGCCCGCGATGCCCTCGCTGCCTTCGATCAACACCGAAGTGGTGGACACATTCACACGCGCCGTTTCGGGATCGATGGCGAACTCCTTTCCGGCGTCGCTCGCCACCACCCGAGACACGGTGGTGCCAAAACGAGGGCCAAGGAACGCCTGCAGGCATTGCAGTGCCGGCTCAGCCGCATCGAGCGTGGCCAGCTCGATGTTGCGGCCCACGCTGTTGCTTACGCCGACAGCGACCTGCTCAATAGCTGCCTTCACCGGCTCGGACCGGTAGACCCGCTCGGCCACCGCGGTCGCCAGCTCCTGGGATTTCTCCTTGTAGGCGAGAGACTGCAGGAGATCGCCCCAGCTCGATTCGCCGTGAACCTCGGCAACTGCCACATCGACTTGCCTATCCAGAATCTCGTCGAGGCCTGTGCGCCGCCCCTCCTCGGCTACGACAGCCTTGAAATCGACCGTCGCAAGGCCAGCTTGCAGGGCCTGGGATGTGATGTGCTCGACGGCCGTTCGGAACACCTGCTCATCGCCTGTATGGCACGCTTCATAGTCCGCGCGCGTGAGCTTCACCACGGCGCTGGCCTGCTTGGACAGGGGCGCGACCGCGACCGCGAAGGCCGTCAACGCTGCAACGATCCGGTGCAGGAAATTGGCAGGCACGCGCACTCCTCTGTGTCTCCTCGTCCTCACGGCAGAGGAGCGATCATCATGGTTACTCGAATATTTATAGCTGATGAATTTGGAAACCGGGACACACGTGTGGCGGGAAAGAAGCGCCGGAGAGTCCCCGATGACAATTGAGCGTGGACCTCCCGGGCGCGCTGGGCAATAACGCCGAAATTGGCGGGGTGATGGAGGGGGGCGGCCGTGAGCAGTGTGCAACTTAGCATTCTCGCCTACGTCGTGCTGCAGTTTGCCATCGGGCTGTGGGTCGCCCGGCGCATCAAGACCACGACCGATTTCCTGATCGCGGGCCGGACACTTGGCCTCGGCCTCGTTTCGTTCTCTGTTTTCGCAACATTCTTCGGTGCCGAGGCCATTGTTGGCACCTCGGGGGCCGTCTACGAGGAAGGGCTGACGGGCGGCCGGATCGATCCCTTCGGCTACTCGGTGGCCATCATCATCGTTGGAGCGATATTCGCCGTTCCACTTTGGCGACGCGGAATCATCACCTTCGCCGACTTCTTCCGCCAGCGGTATTCCCCCGCAGTCGAAAAGCTCGTCGTTCTAGTGCTTCTGCCCGGTTCGATGTTTTGGGCCGCTGCCCAGGTGCGGGCGTTTGGGCAAGTCGTCAGCGCCACCTCGGGGCTCGACATATCCATGTCGATCGCCGTCTCCGTGGTACTGGTCATCACATACAGCGTTCTGGGAGGGCTTCTCGCGGATACGTGGACCGACTTGATTCAGGGTCTTGCCATCGTAGTTGGCCTTCTCGTCTTGATGGCGGCCGTCGTTGGTGAGGTTGGCGGCGTGACAGGCGCGCTGGCGGCTGTCGAGCCAGACCGGATGCAGGCACTCACTCTTGGTGAAGAGGGGTGGCTCGGACTGCTCGAAAGCTTCGCCATACCGATCTGCGGCACGGTTGTAGCCGTCGAGATCATTTCGCGCGTTCTCGGCGCCCGTTCCGCACAAGTCGCCGCCTACGGTTCCATGTTGGGCGGGCTGATGTACCTGGTCGTGGGGGTGATCCCAGTCTTCCTGGGCCTGATTGGCCCACAACTTTTGCCTCAGGTCGACGATCCGGAGCAGATCGTGCCGCGGCTTGCAGAGCTGCACTTGCCAATATTGCTTTACGTGATGTTCGCTGGCGCGGTCATCTCCGCCATTCTATCGACGGTCGACTCGGTGCTTCTGGCGAGCTCCGGCCACATCTCGCACAACATCATCGAGCGCATGCTGCCATCCCTCGACGATCGCGGGCGGCTGCTGCTCAACCGCGCAGTTCTGGCGCTGCTGGGTGTGTTTGCATTCGCGATGGCGATATCGGCAGAGCGTGTGAAGGATCTCGTTGAGACAGCATCGGCCGCCGGCAGCGCGGGCGTTTTCGTCGTCACCGTTTTCGGCCTCTTCACACGCTTCGGCGGCTCCGAGGCCGCATTCGCCACTATCCTCGTCGGTGCACTGAGTTGGCTCGTGTTCGGATTATTCGAGCTTGAAACGCCGTATATCGCCGCACTTGCGCTCGCGTTTGTGACGTATGTTTCAATCGCGGCACTCACATCGCGTCGCGAAACTTCCGAGCATTCGGAGGTCGGCTAAAGAGGCAAGAATTGCACCGGGGATCTTGAAGGCCCGTTTGTTTCAACTCCTGGTGGATTTTGGATATCGACGAAGGCAGCCTCTCTCACTTGAGCGCGAGAGAGCAATCAGGCGCGTCTTTCCCAGCGCCCATTATCCGCCTGCTGCCAGTAGGTCACCTCGCAGCCCATGGCCCGTGCCCGCTTCCACTCCGCTCGGGCAAGCTCGATGGCAGCTGCATCGTGGCCGTTGAAGATCAAAACGACACGATCGTAAGGCTTGAAGTCCGAAATTACCGCCCCTTCGACCAGGAAACGGACGTTCGCCCCGTTCGGGTTCTCCTCACCCGTCGTCAGGAAGATGGGCTGCAAAGCAGGCGGGCCGTCGCGGATCGTGCCGTGCGGTAGAAAGCTGTCCTCGCGATAGGTCCAGAGCCAGCCGTCGATCGCCTCCAGACGCTCCTCGCTCGCGCACTGGACCACTGCGCGCCAGCCACGCTCAAGCGTGCGCTCGAGAAGTGTCGGCAGAACCCGCTCAAGCGGCTGGCGCTCGAGATGGTAGAATAGCACCTCGGTCACTTGTTCCCCTTCCACCCCGTGAACGCGGCACGAATAGCATATAGCAGACGAAGCCACGCCGCAGAGGCGATGGAGAACCATTGCTAGTCGAGAACGGCTGAGCCGACCATCCCGATCAGAAGCCCAGCCGAACCGGAACGTGTGCTACTGCCGCGCTGAAGAACGTCTACGCCGACCGGTCGCGGAGGCAGCAGCACCTTCAGCACCCTTGCTGCCGTTCGCCTCAATCTTGAGCTTATCGACGATTGTGCTCAACGCCTGAACAACAATCGAGCGCTGCTGAGCCGGCAGCACAGAAAGGAGCTGCTCCTCCGTCGCCTTGGCAATAGGCTCAGCGGCTTCGAGAGCCTCCCGGCCGGAGGGCGTCAGCTTGACGGCATACATTCTGGCGTCATGAGGAGTCCGGCGCCGCTGCAGCATGCCTCTCTTGATCAGCCGCCGCACGATGTCCGCAATAGTCGAGCGATCAATCCCGGTGTACTCGACCAGCGC
>QGVC01000617.1 GCA_003242645.1 Pseudomonadota bacterium | reverse complement strand
AAAGCTCGGGCACCTCGGGAAGGATTCGTGAACGAAGCTGAGGCGCGCGTCTATATCGGATCGTTGGGTCGCCCAGCCGGGCACCAGGATGTTCTCCTCAACCGTCAGCTCGGGAACGAGGCGTCGGTCCTCCGGTATGTTATGGGTTCCTCCTTTGTTCGGTCCCGGCGACTTCTCAGTTCGCAGGGACGTGCCTCGTTCCTTTCTTAAGGTGGAAGCGACTGCCACACAGTGGCGGGGCAACCTCCTCCGGCGACGGCAGAAGGCGGTCTGCTGGATAAACTTCGAAGTTGCCGAGCAGTGCCGACGTTCCGGCTCGTGAAGTTTTCGGCCGCAGATTGCCGACGACCTCGTCCACCTTCTCTTAAGATCAGCCCACATGCCGCTGCCGTACTCGTAGTCGGGACCGGATGTAGGCGATGGTGCGCCAGCCGCGTGTGCGCTTCAAGTCTGCAGACGCGCGTTAGAGCGGCACGCACCGCTTCCAGCAATTGGCACTTTACTACTTGATGCCGATCATCCGGCGGAACGCAGGGGCAGCTCTGCTGCGTGCTGCGTAAACCAATTTCGGAATGACTCGACAAAGCCCGGATTTTGAACCAGCCTCACGGTGACTACAGATCACGGCAAGCCAAAGTGCTTTAAGGCCGGGACATCGGGAGGAGGAAACATGAAGCCCAAGACACAGCTCACTCGCCGGAAGCTCTTGAAGGGCGCGGCTGGCGCGGCAGCACTCGCCGGAATAGGCATGCCCGCCATCTCAAAGGCCCAGAGCGACGTCATCCGCATCGGCCATCTCACGCCCGTAACCGGCTTCCTCGGGCCGCTCGGCGAGTTCGCTCAGATGGGTATTCAGCTTGCCGCCGAGGAAATCAACGCCGCCGGTGGCGTGCTCGGCCGCAAGATCGAGCTGGTGATGGAAGACTCGGTTAACCCGCAGACCGGCTCTGCCAAGGCCGAACGCCTGATCGAGCGCGACAAGGTCGCAATGATCATCGGCGAGATCTCATCGGCCACGGCTCTCGCCATCGGTCAGGTGGCCAATCGCACGAAGACGGTGTTCATCAACACGGGCGCCAACTCCGACGCTCTGCGTGGCGAAAGCTGCAATCCGTTCATGTTCCACATCGAGGCGGCGAACTCGATGATGGTTCGCGCGGTCGGACAGTACCTTAAGTCCGAGAACATGATCCAGGGCAAGAAGTGGTACTCGCTCACGGCCGACTACGCTTTCGGCCATGATCTTTTCCGGGTGGCCAAGCAGTTCGTCAGCGAGAATGGCGGCGAGTTCGTGGGCGAGGAGCTGGTGCCGACCGACGCCACCGACTTCAGCCCCTACCTCCTGAAAATCCGCCAGGCCCGGCCGGATGTGGTGGCCTCCAATTTGGCCGGAAACCAAATTACTAATTTCATCAAGCAATATGCCGAATATGGGCTGGAGTTCCCCATTTGCGGTTTCGGCTTCGACACGGCTGTCGCGTGGGGTGCGGGCGAGGGCAACTTCTCCGGTATTTGGCCGCTCATCTGGCACCATCTAGTCGATACGCCAACTTCGAAGAAATTCGTTGAAGCCTTCAAGAAAAAGTACGGCAAGCTGCCCGAAAACCAGGCCTGGGGCGATTACAACTCCCTGAAAATCGTCGCCCAGTCCTTCGAGGAGCTGAAGTCCACGGACCCGCAAAAGCTCGCAGAGCATTTGCGGAAGGGCGCGAAGTTCGATGTCCTCAAGTCGCGCGAGGGCTATTTCCGCGCCTACGACAATCAGATGGTGCAGGAGATGTATGCGGTCCGCGCCAAGGAGCCCTCCAAGATGGCCGACAAGTGGGACATCTACGAGGCGCTCGGCACCGTTCCTGGGCCTGGAGAGGACCTCGAAATCCTTGCTCCGCCGAAGGACGGCACCTGCAAGATGAGCGCCTGATCGCTCAAGCTATCAGCCGGGGCGCGGAATTTTAGCGCCCTGGCGCCATTCTTTGTACGGTCTCCCCCCACACCTAAGTGGTGTCACGATAAAGCGGG
>QGVC01000616.1 GCA_003242645.1 Pseudomonadota bacterium | reverse complement strand
CTGCGGTATGGCTGGCGCCTTCGGGTATGCGGCCGAGACCTACGACGTCTCGAAGGCGATGGGCGAGCTGTCCCTTTTGCCTGCGGTTCGCAACGCTGCGGCCGACACGATCATCGCAGCCGACGGCTTCTCGTGCCGGCATCAGATCAGGGACGGGAGCGGCCGAGAGGCGCGCCACGTCGCCGTGTTGTTGCGCGACGCACTATCAGCCGCCGTGGAATGATGTGGTTGTCCCTGCCGGGGACGACCAGATCAATCGGATTGAGCACTAGAGAATATTGCGGCGTTCTTTACCGACGGCAAAACTGCCCTGCCAGCTGGGCAAAAAATCCCTTATTCAATTAGCCGTGGTATCCCAAATAAATTGAAAAACTATAAGGTATCACCGTTGAAAAGTGCATTGGTCATGAATGCCACCTCCGTCCGATTTTTTGCGCGGAGCTTCTTCATAATATTTCGAACGTGAACTTTGACCGTGCTTTCACTCATGTTGAGTTCATAGGCGATAATCTTGTTCGGTTTTCCGAGTCGCAGGGCTCTTACAACGGCGGCTTGGCGCTCCGTGAATAATTCACTTCCACAAACGCCGGATTCGCCCCGTCCGCTCTTCGTGTGGCGGGCCGCGAGCAAGCTATTGGCCGGCGCGAATGTGCCGCCGGCTCTCACGAGCTTCACGGACTCGATCGCAACGTCGAGAGGCAGGCTTGTCGGAACGTATCCCCGGACCCCGGCTTGAAACGCTCGAATGATCTGATCGGGATCTTCGAGGTCCGAGAGGACAACGACGTGAATACCGTTTGCCGCCTGCACCAACCGGGAAAGTTGCGTTTGAAGATCTGCTTCTCGAGACGTGGCAGTTGCGCTGAATATGATGATATCCGTTGAAACTGTATTTTGAACTTTATGCCAATCCTCGATTGTCGGAAATGCCAGAACACGCTGTCCTGAGCACCCGCCCAAACACCGCGTGAGGCAATCGCGATGGAGAGCCCTTGGTTCAATGAGAACGATCGGATGTGGAACATCTACAGCCTGGCTGACTGTCGTTTCGGCGTCACGCATCAGGCGAGCGGGTCTGGCGAGGTCGGTGAGCTCGCGCTGAACTTCGTCATTACCACTGGACATAATGCGCTACCCGCAAAAAATCATTACACACCCAATTTAACAAATCCTATTCTGATGTATACGCCGTAACCTGCTACTTTTGCGGGAATTGGTTACCAGACGTACGAGTTGATCGGGCTCAATGCGTGAGCGTAGGTCGAGGCTGGCGCGGGAGGGCACCGCTATACGCTCCAGTACATAAGCAGCGCAGAAGGGCTGTGCCGAATCCGAGGAGTTTAGGGGTCGCAGGCCGGTGACATAGTCCGGCTTTGAGCGCGCGATCGCTACAGCCTGCCCAAGTCGCCGCAAGGCCGGCAGTGTGAGTGATAGGGCAGTCAACAAATCGCACGTCTGATTGTCTTACGATTGGACCTTGACGGCGCATGAGCGGGCGAAGAAGATTCACGTCAACAAAAACTTCGGAGGAACGCCATGAAGGTCAGGAGATCAGGGAAGGCCAAGGGTGCCGGCGACCGCGTCCGGCACAGTAACGGCAGTCTTTCTCGGCGCCACGTCCTCGTCGCCGGAGCCGCAGCGCTCGCAATGCCGTATCTTTCGAGGAGCGCGAGGGGGCAAGTCTCGGAGGTTAACGTCGGCGTGATCGTGCCGTTGTCGGGAGCCAACGCGCAATTTGGCGTGAATTCTCGGAATGGCATTGAGCTCGCGGCGGATCAGATCAACGCCAACGGTGGGATCAAGTCGCTCGGCGGCGCAAAGATTAACCTGATCGTGGCGGACTCCACCTCTACGCCCACAACGGCCGCAACGGTCGGGCAGCGGCTCATCACGCAGAACAACGTCGTTGCCATCTTGGGTGCCTACGCATCCTCGCTGACGCTTGCCCTTTCCGAGGCGACGGAGCGCCGGGGAATTCCGCTGCTGACGATGTCGTTCTCGGATCAGATCACCGGCCGCGGGTT
>QGVC01000615.1 GCA_003242645.1 Pseudomonadota bacterium | reverse complement strand
CATGACCGGCTTCAGCTTGGAGGCGGGGACCTCCCGTTCTGAATCCGTCGCCCGGTCCCAGACCACGCCGATGCGATGCTGCGGGCCGAAGGGCACGAGCACGAACGAGCCCGGCTCGACCGTCGCGTTTCGCGGCACGAGGTAATCGTAAGTTTGGTCCAGAGCGACAGGAATAACGACGGGCAGACGCCGCAAAGCGCCGCAAGTCCCTCCATCAAGTTCCAGCAGACTGGTCAAAGGGGCACGCTGCAGATTAGAACCGACCGAAACCGGCTAACCTTGGCCGAGCCCTGCGGCGGGCCAAGGGCAACAGGAGTTGATCTATGAAATTCTTCGTCGACACAGCGGACGTGGCTGTCATCAAGGAACTCGCGGCGACCGGACTGCTCGACGGCGTTACCACCAATCCCTCGCTGGTGGCAAAGGTGGGGCGGGACTTCAAGACGGTCATCCGCGAAATCTGTGAGACCGTTCCCGGCCCGGTCAGCGCGGAGGTGGCCGCGACTGACTACGAGGGCATGGTCGCGGAAGGTCGTGTGCTTGCCGGCATTGCGAAGAATGTCTGCATCAAGGTGCCTTTGACCTGGGATGGCCTGAAGGCGTGCCGCACGCTCAGGTCGGAAGGGCACATGGTCAATGTCACGTTGTGCTTCTCGGCGAATCAGGCGCTGCTTGCAGCGAAGGCCGGCGCGACGTTCGTTTCGCCCTTCATTGGCCGCCTGGACGATATCGGCCTCGACGGCATCGAGCTGGTGCGCGAAATCCGCGCCATTTTCGACAACTACGCCGAGCTGAAAACGGAGATCCTCGCCGCCTCCATCCGCACGGTGAACCACGTCAAGCAGGCGGCGATGATCGGTGCCGATGTCGTCACCGTTCCCCCGGCCGTACTTCAGTCGCTCATCAAGCATCCGCTGACGGACATCGGTCTTCGCCAGTTCGTTGCCGACTGGGAGAAAACGGGGCAGAAGATCATCTAGCTATCCCAGGTCCGAGGTGTCCGGATTTGTGCCGGCTTTCGGGCACCAACAAAGCAAGGGCTTTTCCGCACGCCTTCCCGTCTTCGCGACGGGTTTTGCTTTTCGAGGTGAGGAGATGGGGGAATTCCAGCCACTCAGGGGTATTCGCGTTGTCGAAATGAGCCACATGATCATGGGTCCGTCATGTGGCATGTTCCTGGCCTTTCTTGGCGCTGAGGTCATCAAGATCGAGCCGCCGCAGGGCGACAAGACGCGATACCTCTCGGGCATGGGGAGCCCCTTCTTCCCGCTCTTCAACCGCGGCAAGAAGTCGGTGCAGCTCGATACTCGGACCGAAGCAGGCCGGGAGGCGCTGCACAAGCTGCTCGCGACTGCAGACGTTTTCGTCGAGAACTTCCGGGACGATTCGCTGGCCAAGATGGGCGCCGACCTCGCAGAGCTGCGGGCTCGCTATCCCAAGCTCATCATCGTCTCGCACAAAGGATTTCTGACGGGCCCCTATCAGCACCGCACCGCGCTCGACGAGGTCGTGCAGATGATGACCGGCCTCGCCTACATGACCGGCCCGAGCGGGCGGCCGCTGCGTGTCGGCTCGTCCGCGAACGACATCATGGGAGGGCTCTTCGGGGCGCTCTCAGTCGTCTCGGCGCTGCTCGAGCGGCAGTCCACGAACAAGGGCCGAAATATCCGCGTCGGCCTGTTTGAAAACTGCCTCCTCCTGGTCGCACAGCACATGGTGCAGTACGAGCTGGAGGGCGTTAACCCGCCACCCATGCCGGAGCGCGACTTCTCCTGGCCAGTCTACGACATCTTCACGACCGCAGACGGCAAGCAACTATTCGTTGGCGCCGTTACGGAGGGGCAGTGGGCGACCCTTTGCGATATCCTCGGCCTAACGGAGCTGAAGTCTGATCCGCGATTGAAGACGAAGATGGACATGATCAACGCGCGCTCCTGGACCTTGCCAATTGTGGAGCGTGCGATCGCAGGACGTCAGTCTGCCGATCTCCTCAGGGCCTTTGGGGAAGGGAGAATACCCTTCGCCCCCAT
>QGVC01000176.1 GCA_003242645.1 Pseudomonadota bacterium | reverse complement strand
ATGTTCTTCAGGGCCTGGAAGCCGGTGGCATAGGTCTTCGACAGGTTGGAGATGGAGATGATGGGCTCCATTGGACCAGCTCATGATACGGTGTTCTTGGGGTGGGCCGCCCCGAATACACCGAATGCTGATCGGAGGCCACCTGAAATCGCCGGTACGGGTGGACTAGTGGGCCTGAGCCGGGCCTCAAGGTACGCCGCGTCGCGCCCGGGCCACAGAAGATGTGTCTGACCGTGGCGCCGGGGCATCAGGGCGCGTCAGGATGAAGGTTGCGACGGCTGCGAGCACAACCGCCTGCAGGGTAATAGCCCAGACCGCAACTCCGGCGAGCCATGTCACCGCGAGGCTGGCGGCCATGGCAAGGAGCGCGGCGACCTTGTGCCTGCGAGCGATGCTGCCGTTGCGTTGCCAATCGAGGATGACGGGGCCGAAGTGCGGGTGATTGATGAGCCACTCGTGAAACCGCGGCGAGCTGCGGGCGAAGGCGAAGGCAGCGAGCAAAAGGAAGGGGGTAGTCGGAACGAGTGGGAGCACAACGCCGGCGATGCCGAAGCCGGTGGCGATGAACCCGAGCGAAAGCCAGAGCCAGCGCGCAATCATGGCAGTTCGCCTTTCAGCCCGATGCTGCGTGCTGCTGGGGTAAGCTGAAGGAAATCTGGGTTGGCAGCAACAGCGTTCGGGATGCGACGTAGCGTCGTCAACAGATCAGGATCGCCCTATCGCTCGGAGCGACAGGCACTGCGGCGGGCGGAGGGTTTCGCCTGACGAGCGCGATCAGCGCATCAGGCTCGGAAGATAGAGGATCAGGTTGGGAAAGAGGGCCAGGATTGCGAGAATGACCAATTCGACGAACACGAAAGGAGTGATTCCGCGGAACGCATCCGTCAGCGGCACCTTCGCAATGCTTGAGCCAATGTAGACGTTGAGCCCGACTGGCGGCGTCACCAGGCCGATTTCGACCGTTTTCGTGATCAGGATACCGTACCAAATGCCGTCGTACCCCAAGGCTTTGACCAAGGGATATGTGAGCGGCACGGTCAGCACCAGGATGGCGATCTGATCGAGGAACATGCCGAGGATGACATAGACCACCAGGATCGCGACCATGATCTGCCAGGGCGCGAGCCCGCTCTCCGACACCCATTTGATCATCTGCTGCGTCACCTGGGTGTACGTCATGAAGTAGCCGAAGATCATGGCCCCGATGATGATGGTGACGATCATCGTGGTGGCCTTGACCGTGTGCTGCAGCGACTCCGTCAGACCTGACCAGTTTAGGCGTCGCAAGGCGATGGCAATGAGCAGCGCCGCAGCCGCTCCGAGGGCTCCAGCCTCCGTTGGCGTGGCAATGCCGTAATAGAGGCTGCCGATCACGCAGAACATCAGGATCAGCACTGGCCAAACCGGCGGGAGCGCGCGCACGGCGCGGCGGAAATCGAAATCGCCCGCAGTTGGCGCCAGGCTCGGATTGAAATAAACGCGGATGAAGATGACCGCGGCGTAGCCGAAGGCCGTCAGCAAACCCGGAATGATTCCGGCAATCAGCAGCTTTCCGATCGATTCCTCTGTGAGAATGCCGTAGAGCACCAAGATGATGCTCGGCGGGATCATAATCGCGAGCGTTCCTGAGATCGCGATGATCCCGATCGCAAAGCCCGGGTGATAGCCTAGGCGCTTCATATGGGGGTAGCCGGCCGTTGCCATGGCTGCGGTTGACGCCGTGCTTGATCCGATCACGGCCGCCATAATGGCGCTTGCAGCAACGCAGGCTATGCCCAAACCACCGGGTATTCTGCCAAGCCACTCGTAACTGGCATTTATCACATCCCGCGCCATTCCACTCACGGCCATGTACTGACTCATGAGAATGAACATCGGAATAGTGAGCAGCAGATACGATGCACTGCTCTGATAGGCGACGTCACTTAGGATGCTGGCGGCAACGCTGGCACCGGAAAAGGCGTAAAGGCCGACGGCGCCCGCAATTCCAAGGGCGAAGCCAACAGGCACACCAATGGCAATCAGCACGAGGAGCAGGAGTATGACGGCGACGACGCTCATGATGCTGTCCTGTCCCTCTCGCCGGATGTAGCCTGAGCTTGCGCGATTTCGTCGAAAGCATCGATCCGTTCAAGAAGGGCGCCAGAGTCTCCACGGCCCATTGCGATCAGTGTTTCGATTAGATCGAAGGCGAGCCGAAGCGACAGGACCCCCGTGCCGAGTGGGACCCAGATCCGGGCTAACCACACAGGCCAGTCGATCACTCCGAAAAGCGCGTCCCCATCGGCCCAGACTTCGTAAGCAAAAATTCCGGAGTACCAGGTGATTGCCGCGAACAACAAGAAGGATAGGAAGAGCGAGATCAGCCGCCAGGCGACGCGCACACCAGTCGGCATCGTCAGCTCCAAGAGATTGACCCGGATGTGCCCCTGCATCCGATAGGTCCACGAAAGCGCCGGCAAAATGCTGATCACCATCAAGTAGTAAGTTGTAAATTCGTATTGAACTTGGAGCGGCGCGTTGAAGAGATAACGGCTGACGGCATCCGCGCTCACCAGCAGCATCATCACAAAGACGCTTATTAGCGAAAGAGCCGCCAGCGCATTCTCAATTCGGGTGAGCACGTTGTCGATCGCCTGCATCGATGAATGGTCCCGCGGAATAGCGCAGAGGAGGAAGAAATCGGACTACCCAGCAGAGGGCCCTTCCAGGGCCATTCTGCCGGGCAAAGCATCGCTGGTTTGACTCGGTCAATTCGCCGCGAGAGCAGCTTTGTATTCTTCAAGCACCTTGCGGCCGTCGAGCTTGCGTTCCTCCATCCGGGCGACCCACTCATCCGCCACAGTGGAGAGACGCTCATTGATCGCCTTTAAATCGGCCTCCTCGAAGGCATAGAGCTCGATGCCTTTTTCTTTGAACTCCTTGAGCAGCCCTTCCACCTCGGCTTCCATATACTCAATGAGATGCTTGCTGGCTTCCTGCCCCGCCTGAAGCAAGACCTTCTGCAGCTCGGGGTCAAGCTTGTTGAAAGTACGTTCATTGATGGCTGCAGAAATAGCAAAACTGCCAAACGATCCGTTGGTGCTTATAGCCTTAGCAATCTCATGGACGTTGTAAGGCTTGACGCTGTTGAATGCGAGGAAGGTTCCGTCGATTACGCCGCGCTCCATCGCGAGGTACATCTCAGGTGCGGGCATAGCGACATAGGTTGCGCCAATTGCTGTTGCCGTGAGATTCATGCTTCCGCCGGCCGAACGGAGCCGCAGCCCCTTGATTTCTTCCAGATTCCTAGCGGGGCCATTCTTGAGGACGAGCTGATAAGGTGGCAACACCACGGCTAACAGCGGTACAAGGCCGTTCGCCTTATATTCCTCCCGAATTGAGCCTTCCATTACAACCTTATAGAATGCCTTTGATGCCTGGGTGGCACTCGAAGCTAAGCCCGGCAGCTGCGCCACATTCGCAAGCGGCATACGGTCTGACACGTAGCCTGGACCAATGTACCCTGCATCAACGCGGTTGGTACGAATTGCTTGCAGGATGCCGTCTGCTTTAGCGATCTGCTCGGCGGGGAAATGTGTCCATTTGATCTTACCACCGGACAACTCGGTTGCCCGATTCATGAAGTAGACCATCCCTTCGCGAGACAGAAAGTGTTGCACCGGAAAGGAGTCCGCGAAGCGTAGTTCCACTGTATCCTGTGCATTTGCAGGGGGCGGCAGCAGCGAGAAACCAAACGCAAGGCCAGCAGCGGCCAGCATGTTGCGGCGTGTCAACGTCATGAGCCTTCCTCCTCGGTTGTTTTGATTAGTTTGTGACGATCTTGTTAGGCCGCCTTTTGGTTGAGAGATCGGCGCTTGATAGGATGTCTATTGGCATCCTTGTATCCGAGTGCGTCCTCCGCAATCAATATACGCTGCACATTGGGCGAGCCTTCTCCGACATGCAGCATGTTGATGTAGGCGGTGTAATAAGAGATCGGATACTCGTCAGCGAGCGCATATCCGCCATAAATTTCCGCTGTGGCGAGAGCCGCTTTCTTTGCCACGTTGCCCGCAAAATACTTGCTGTAGGATGCCGCACGACGAGCAGGCTGGTTGGTGTCCATGAGCCACGCCGTCTTAGCTGTCAGAAGGCGTGCTGCCTCGATCTCTACGGCCATATCCGCAATCTGGTGCTGCACCATCTGATAGCGGCCGATTGGCTGCCCTCCGACGACGCGCGTCTTTGCATAGTCAGTCGCCAGCTCGAAGCAGGCTTGCGCTAAACCAGTAAGTCGCGCAGAAACCGTCAAGCGGCCAAAATCAAGCGCGCTCATCGCCACCTTGAAACCGTCGCCTTCGGCGCCGAGCCGGTTTTCCACCGGGACCTCGAAATCCTCCAGCGAAACCGCACAGGTTCGAAGAACTGGAGAGAGGCCACGCATCTCAATCGGGGTGGCGGTGAACCCCTTGAACCTCTTCGGCTCAACGATGAAGGCCGTTATGCCGCGATGGCCGGCATTCGGATCGGTTTTCGCAAACAATAAACCAGTATCGCATTGATCGGAAAAGGTGATCCACATCTTCGAACCGTTGAGGATGTACCGATCCCCCCGGCGCTCAGCACGCGTCTGCATGGATCCGGCCGCATCCGATCCCCCACCCGGCTCGGTCAATGCAAACATGCCGATGGCTCGTCCGGCGATCAGGTCAGGCACGAAACGCTGGACCTGCTCTTCCGTACCCCAGTTGTAAATCGTCATGGGGCACGTCATCGCCTGCATGTTCATTGTGTAGCCGAATTCGGGACGCAGGCGAGAAATCTCTTCAGAGATTACGGCAACGGCTTCGAAACCGATGTTGCTGCCGCCGACATCCTCTCCGAATGCCGCGCCAAAAAAGCCCGCGGCACCCATTTTTTCGATGATGTCGCGAGGAAAAATACGGCGGGACTCGTAATCTGCGATTTTCGGTTTTATTTCGGTTTCGTAGAAGCGCCGAACGCTCGCACGCAGCGCTTCAAGTTCCTCCCTCACACTAAAGTCCATGTCGCGGGTACCCTCTTTGTGAGTGTTGCGGAAGTCGCTTCGAAGATTTGCGTTTCTCCAATGCGGTACTGATAGCCTGGGCCGTGCGCCGCATTGGCGGCCCAAAATGATCAACCACCTCGTCAATCGTCATGGCTTTTGCAATGGAGATGACGTTGAACGAGGCGACAGCGTAGCCTTCGCACAAGATCGGCATTGCGATGGCTCGAATCTGAGGCAGTGTGTGCCCATCATTGATGGCGTAGCCGAGTTTGCGAACCTTCGCCAATTCCGCTTCGAGCGCTGCAGAATTTCGGGCCAACCTATCCTCGGGTGCCGTGGACGTCCTCAGTCGCGCGATCACCGCCTCGTGTTCGGCCGGCTGGCAAAAGGCGAGATAAGCTCGCCCGAGGGCGGTCTGGAGAACTGGAAGGCGATCGCCCACCATACGATTCACCGAGAGTGTTCCGGGCTGCCGGCTTGTCTCGAGGATCACCATCGCATCAGTGTCGAAACACGCGAAATCAGATGGCCAGACGACCTCACGTTGAAATTCTCTAAGCAACGGCAGCGCCACTTCCAATAGCTCGGCGTGAATTCCCGTAGACGTTGCTAGTTGCAGTGTTCTCGCAGTGGCGACGTAGCCGCGGCCGTCTGGCGAGGTTGAGACGTAGCCCGCTTCGATCAGCGTTTCGAGAATGCGGACAATAGATGATTTCGGGTAACCGGTTTCCCGATGCACATCACCTACAGTGGCGACGCGGAGGCGATTGACGACCTTCAACACCTCCAGACCACGTAGCAGTGCATTGATAGGCTGATAAACTGGCATTTCACTGTGTGAAATACTGTTCCAATCTCATTCTTGCAGTGATGCCGCGGAACCGCAATAGTTTTTTGAAACACGGAAGGAGGAAATCCATGAAGTGGATCGAGAGCTTGGACGAGCTGCCTCGCTATTCACCGCCGGGCCACAGCGGAACGGTTAACCGTCGTCTCGTCGATGGGAGCTTTTGCGGCAATTTCGAAATGGTGCTGGGCGAAATAGCCCCCGGCGGTGCAGCGGAACGGCACGCCCACGAAACCGAGTATCAAGTCATCTACATTATCTCAGGGGAGGCGGATGTGACCCTCGGTGACCAAGCACCTCGGCGTTGCGGCCCCGGGACCGTGGTGCGCATTCCTCCGAAACTCGAGCACGAAGTGATTGCTCGCGGCGCCGAGCCTTTGCGGCTGATTGTGCTCTACTCACCGCCATTGCCACCGCGCGACGATGTTCCGATCGATTAGCTGGCAACACGAATGGCGCCGCAAGCTGAGAGCTGATCGATTTCATCGGCACTGTAGCCGGCAAGCTCCATCAACACTTCCCGTGTGTGCTCGCCCAGTCGTGGTGCGGGCCGCTCGATTCCTCCGGGCGTGCGAGAGAAGGTGATGGGGACATCGAATGTCCGGATGCGGCCTTCGCTCGGGTGGTCGATTTCCCGTATGAAATCGATAGCTTTGAGGTGCGGATCGTTGAGCAAGTCCTCGAGCTCGTTCACCGGCATGTGGGGGATGTCGTTCTCCTCGAGCAACTTTAGCCACTCCTGGGTGGTTCGCGTGGGCATAATTTCCGCCACCATGGCGTAGAGCTCCCCCACATGTCGGCTGCGTGTTTCAGCATCTAGAACACGAGGGTCCTCAAGCATCTCCTCGCGTCCGGCAATCCGGAAAAAGCGCTGCCATTGCTCGGTCGTGTAGGGGAGAATGCCGATGTACCCATCCTTCGTTGCATAAGGCCGCCGGTGCTCGACCATCAGCCGCCGATAGCCCATTTCCCCTTCGCTTGGGCTAAAGGTGGCGCCGGCAAGATGCTCCAACATGATGAAGGGAACCATCGTCTCGAACATCGGCACTTCGATCGCCTGCCCTTCACCGGATCTTTCGCGCTCGTAAAGTGCCATTACGATCGCGGCGAGCACATGCAGGCCGACGGTCTTGTCCGCAAGCACCGTGTTGGCATACCGGGGCTCGCCATCGCTATTGCGTTGTAATGCGGCAATCCCGCAGGCAGCCTGAATGATGTCGTCGTAAGCCGGACGGCCGCGATAAGGCCCACGCTCGCTGAATCCATACGCCCCGCAGTAGATTAGCCGCGGGTTCTCAGCCCTGAGTGTTTCGTAATCGAGCCCGAGCCGCGCCATCGCAGCGGGACGAATGCTGTAGACCAGCACGTCCGCCACGCGCACCAGACGCAGCATCGCTTCGCGAGCCTCGTCCTTCTTGAGATCGAGAACGACGCTGCGTTTGCTCCTGTTGGCGCAGAGGAACATGAAACCCATCTGCTTGTGCCGCTGCGGCGGGATGTAACGGGTGATATCGCCGGCAGGAGTTTCGATCTTGATGACGTCGGCACCCATGTCGCCAAGGAATTGCGTCGCGAACGGGCCGAGTAGAACCGACGTCATATCGAGGACCCTGACGCCCTTCAGTGGTCCTCTCATTGGGCTTCGACCTCGCG
>QGVC01000175.1 GCA_003242645.1 Pseudomonadota bacterium | reverse complement strand
GTGTCAGACGATACGCTCTATCTGAAGGTCGACGAAGGGAACCGCGAGGATTTCGAGGCGCGTTCGCTCGGCCCGTTTTGCTACCAGACCAAGAATGGGCGCACCGTCGCCACGTCCTAATGTCGGGCGCCGGACGAATTGCTCGATGATCCTGATGAGCTACTGACCTGGGCGCGCGCCGCGTTGGAAGCAGCTCGCCGGGCGCAACGCAAGAAGGCGAAGCGCACGCGCTCCGCCTGATATTCTCGCTCGTCCAAGGCTTACTCGTTGGCCGCCTTTGCGATCCGGACGGGGCGGCGCAGGAACGCTGGGATTTTGTCCGCGAAGCCGACGCTTGCCGCCTCTTGCTGAGGCTCCTTCGCCTTCGGCAAGTCGCCAGCCGGTGTGGATTGAGTCTTCACGGGCTGCGCCCTTGTCTCAGCCTTTTTCGGAGCCGTTGCAGCCCCGTCCGCAGCTTGGGCGACGGGAGACGAGGGAGCCTCTGCAGGCGGTGCGGATTTCTTCTTGCGTTGGGGAGATTCCTGCTTGGGCTTCTGCTCGGCGGTCGCGCTTGCCTTCCGGTCCTCGGCCTTACCGCCACGGCGCCTGCGCCGCTTGCTGCGGGTTGCTTCCGCAAAGTCTTCCTCCGGCGGAGGCTCGCCGAGCCAGATCGGCTGCTCGCCCGTGACCTTCTCTATCTGCTTCACGAGCTTGAGCTCGTCACGCGTAACGAGCGTCGCGGCGAAGCCTTCTCGGCCGGCACGGCCTGTGCGACCGATGCGGTGGACATAGTCATCGGCAGCCCATGGGACGTCGAAGTTGAAGACGTGGCTCACCTCGGGAATATCGAGGCCACGAGCCGCAACGTCGCTCGCCGCCAGAATGTTGATTTCGCCCGACCGGAACTTGTCGAGCGTCTCCATGCGGTTCTTCTGGTCCATGTCGCCATGGAGCGCGCCGGCATTGAAGCCGTGCTTCAGCAGCGACCTGTAGAGGATGGCGACGTCGCGCTTGCGGTTGCAGAAGATGATGGCGTTCCGCACGTCCTGGCTGCGGATGAGCTGACGGAGCTGCTCGCGCTTGGCCCGGTCATCGGCGTCACGGCAGTACACGAAGCGCTGCGTGATGGCCCTCGCCGTCGTGGCGGGAGGAGCCACCTCGATGCGTGCGGGGTTATTGAGGAAGTTGTCGACCAGCCGCTGGATCTCGGGCGGCATGGTCGCGGAGAAGAAGAGCGTCTGCCGTTTCGGCGGCAGGAGCTTGCAGATTTTTTCGATGTCCGGGATGAACCCCATGTCGAGCATCCGGTCGGCTTCGTCGATGACCAGGATCTCGACCCCCATGAGCATGACGCGGCCGCGCTGGAAGTGATCGAGGAGGCGCCCTGGAGTGGCGATCAGCACGTCGACGCCGCGGTCGAGCTTCCGGGTCTGATCCTCCATCGACACGCCGCCGATCAGCAGCGCCACGGTGAGCTTATGGTTGACACCGTACTTCTCGAAGCTTTGGGCCACCTGGGCGGCCAGCTCGCGTGTCGGCGCCAGGATCAAGGACCGCGGCATCCTCGCCCGGGCCCGGCCGGTTTCCAGCCTCGTGATCATGGGAAGCACGTACGATGCCGTCTTCCCGGTGCCCGTCTGGGCAATCCCGAGCACATCCCGACCGGTTAAGGCGACGGGAATAGCTGCGGCCTGAATGGGAGTTGGCGTGGTGTAGCCGGCTGCCTCGACGGCGGCCAGGACTTTCGGGCTGAGTCCAAGCTCAGCGAATGTTTTCGTTGACAAAAATTCCTCGTTCCTCATCTGCGTTCATATGGGCCGCACTTCTCCGACGAATGGCGGCCGATCGAGCGCAGGGGGAATTTCGGGATCGCCAAATGTGGCAAATGGAAAGAAAGCGTGTGCGAAAAGGGACTAAATGAATACATCCCCTGCGCTCAGCACAGCCCCTGCTGACATATATGGTTGTCGAACGCAAGAAAAACTGTGCCTTCGAACCGCGTGTCAGAGTCGCAGGCGCGAAGGGAGGCACTCAGCTGCCACACTTTACCACGAGTTGTGCCGCGTGAAGTGGTTTCACCGGTACTGGCACATCTCGTCGTTCGATTCACGGAGGCGCTCCAACCGAAGTTTATCGTCTCCTGTTAGTTTATGAGATAGGAGGCAGACAGGGCCGTCGCTATAGGCGGAGCGCGCCCGTGTCCTCACTTTGAGATTTATCGATTCGATGCCCGCAATGCTAGTAAACGCCGTGGGCATCGAATAGCTCGCTTCGACGAGAATTTCGTCATCCAACGATACGATTTTCGGCTCAATCGGTTCGAGCCGCGATTCGAGACTGGCGGCAAATGCAGCCCTCGCTGCACTCTCCCGTCTGCTTATTTCGCTTTGGGGAAGTCGTGCTCCCGCGATTGCCGCAGCCTCCGTTGCAGTTCTGAGCGACTGGCTAACCTTAACGGCTCGTGCGTACTCGACCGCAAGGCCGGCGGCCATAATGACAGGAACGAGCGATATTCCGAAGACCAGAGCAATGCCGCCCCCCTTGCAGTTACCGAGGCCGGATAACTGCAGCCAGCACGAAGATGATGACACGTCCTACTCCCCCCAGCGACGACCGGCGGAGGAAGAGGCTGGCTCCGCCGGCGCCCGGGGAATTTGAAGCAAAGGCCGCCGAAAGAACAGGAAAAGGGGCTGCTTAGGCTAAGAAATGGTTTCAGGTTTATACCCGTCGCTTGGTCGGGACATCGATGGGCAGGAACTCGACCGAAGACTGCTGAATGGGCTGCGGGTACAGCTTCATGAGGTCGAGGACCTCTTGTGGCATCCCGACCCTCACTGGCAATCCGAGTTCCTTCGCCTCGGTCGCGGTAAGCGCGTAGTCGTGCGTCCAGTGCCCCCCGGCGAGCTTCTCGGCGAGGGCCTCGGCTGTTGCCTGATCGAGCCGCGGGGTGAGCAGCTCGACGGCGCCGCGTTTCACCTGAGCTAGAGCTTTCTCGCTGACGTCCGCGAGAACCAGTGTGAGATCGAAGACCGTCTCGCGCGGTTTCGAATCGCGCGCCTTGACGATGCTGGCGGCCGGAAGTCCGGCAATCTGCGGATCGATGGGCCCAAGGACCGAGAACTCGCCCATGACGATCTCATCGGCGGCAAGCGCGATCAGCGTGCCGCCGGACATGGCGTAGACCGGAACATAAACGGTCACCTTTGCCGGATGCGCCTCCACGGCGCGCGCAATCTGCATCGCCGCCAGAACAAGCCCGCCGGGTGTATGAAGCACGAGATCGATGGGAACGTCCGGCGGCGTTTCCTTGATCGCTGCAATGATGCTCTGCGCGTCCTCGAGGTCGATGTGGCGGGAGACGGAAAACCCGAAGATGCTCCTACGCTCTTGGCGGTGAATCATCGTGATGACGCGCGTTCCGTGCGCCTTCTCCATCGCGCGGATCGCTTGCGCGCGCTGAAATGCCAGCCAACGCCCGACGATGAGCGGCTGGAGGACCATTACCGCGAGGATCAGCCAAAGGATCGATGAAACGTCGAAGTTATTCAAAGGCGTTCCCCCATCATGCAGCATCGCACCGGCGCGCCATTGCGTCTCTGCCGGATCGTACCATTCACAGCTGTTTTAGGGTTTTACTGAGCTCCCGCAGCCACAGCACCGAGCTTGCCACTGCCGCGCAATAAATCCAATCGGTGAAGGTGAGAGCGGTCGTGGAGAAGGCCTTCTGCAGGGGCGGGACATAGATGACGAGCGCCTGCAAGACGACCGAGAGTGCAATCGCACCCCACAGCCAGCGGTTCGTCAGTAGCCCGTGAAAAGCGCTTCTTTCATCGGAGCGCGCATTGAGTACGTTGAACAGCTGGAACATCACTAGCGTCGTGAACGCCATCGTCTGCGCGTAAGCGAGGGTGCCGTTCCCTTCGATCAAGCCGCCAGGGAGACACGCATCAAGCACGAGCAGCGTGCCCGCAGCCATGATGACGCCTACGAAAATGATGCCGCGCCACATCTCTCCGGTCAGCACGCCTTCACCGGGAGGGCGCGGTGGGCGATTCATTACGTCCTCGTTGGACGGATCAAGGCCGAGGGCGAGGGCTGGCGCGCCGTCGGTTACGAGATTGATCCAGAGGATCTGAGTTGCGACCAGGGGGAGGACGAGTCCGCCACCTGTCCCCGCGAGCCCGATGACATCGGCGAGCAAAATGCCGAAGAACATCGTCATGACTTCGCCGATGTTCGACGAGAGCAAGTAGCGGAGGAACTTGCGGATATTGGCGAAGATCGTACGACCTTCCTCGATTGCCGCGACGATCGTTGCGAAGTTGTCGTCCGCGAGAACGATGTCGGCGGCTTCGCGCGAAACATCGGTTCCGCTGATTCCCATTGCCACGCCGATGTTGGCCGTTTTGAGCGCCGGCGCGTCGTTGACGCCGTCTCCCGTCACGGCGACCGTCAGCCCCTGACGCTGGAGTGCGTTGACGATTCGCAGCTTGTGCTCGGGATTGACACGCGCATAGACGGAGACCTCGCGCACCACCCGATCGAGCTCCTCGTCCGACATACGATCCAGCTCGGCGCCCGATATGGCGCGGCCGTCGGTAGCGATGCCGAGCTCTCTTGCAATGACGGCGGCCGTTTTGGGATGGTCGCCCGTGACCATGATGGTGCGGATGCCAGCGTTCTTGGCCCGCTGAACTGAGTCACGCGCTTCCTCTCTCGGCGGATCGAGAAGTCCAAAAAGGCCGACGAATACGAGGTCGCTCTCAATCGACTCGCTGAAAAGCTCCGGCTCCGTTCCGCGCTTGGGCAAATGTCGGAATGCGACCGCCAGCGTCCGCAGGGCTTGCTCAGCGAGCCCGTCGTTTGCCGCCTGGATTTCGGAGCGACGGGCATCTGTCAGCAGCCGGATATCCTCGGCTACGAGCTCGTGCGTGCAGCGCGATAATAGGACGTCCGGCGCCCCCTTGGTCATGACGAGCAGGCGATCCGTATCATGAGCATCGGCATGGACCGTGCTCATCAGTTTGCGCTCGGACGAAAATGGAATCTCTGCAATTCGCGGGTAACGTGCTCCCAACGTCTCGGCGGCAAGGCCGAATTTTCGTGCCGCCGCGATGAGCGCTCCTTCCGTCGGATCGCCCTGGACGGTCCAGCGGCCGTCACTATTGCGCAGCTCCGCATTATTGGCGCGATCCGCGATGGTGAGGGCCAACTCCAGTTCGGCCCTCATGGCATCGCCGATGGGCTCGCCATTGTCTTGAGTGACCTCGCCTTCCGGGGCATAGCCGGTGCCGCTGAGCATCGCGCGGCCGCTGGCCGTCACCACGGCGCGCACGGTCATTTCGTTGCGGGTCAGCGTTCCGGTTTTGTCGGAGGCGATGACATTGGCCGATCCCAACGTCTCAACGGCAGCCAGGTGGCGGACGATCGCGTAACGCCTAGCCATGCGTTGCACGCCGATGGACAGCACGGCGGTAACGACGGCTGGCAAACCCTCGGGCACAGCCGCAACCGCCAAGGCCACCCCGAGGATCAGCACGTCGAAGATCGCAAATCCGCGGATATCCTCGACGAGGAGAATGGTGGCGATGATCACGAAAGCGATGCCGACCACCACGGCACCGAGCAGCTTGCCAACGCGGTCGAGCTCCACCTGAAGGGGCGTGACCTCGTCGGGCGTCTCGCCCAACATGCCCGCAATGCGGCCCATCTGGGTTTGCATGCCGGTCGCGGTGACAACGGCGCGCCCGTGGCCTTGCGTGACCGCAGTGCCTGCGAACACCATGTTGTGGCGGTCGCCGATTGGGGAGTCTGCAGCGATGGGGTCCATGTTCTTTTTGACGGGCAGGCTTTTCCCCGTCAGCGCGGCCTCGGCGGCGTGCAAAGAAACGGATTCGATCAGGCGTCCATCGGCAGGAACGCGGTCGCCTTCTTCGAGGAGGATGATGTCGCCCGGAACGATCTCCGCGGCTGGAATGACCTGCGTTGTACCATCGCGGATGACCGCGGCTTCATCGGCGGTCATACGGCGTAAGGCCGCCAGCGCCTCTTCGGCACGGGCCTGCTGGACGTAGCCCATCGTTGCATTGAGGAGCACGATGGCAAAGATTGCGAGCGCCTCGTAGGGAAGCGCGGAAGCATCCTGATAGAGCCACAGGACCGCGGATACGGCTCCCGCGATCAGCAGCAGGATGATGAGCACGTTCGCGAACTGCTGCAGAAACTTGCGCCAGCCCGGCACCGGCTTCTTCGACGCAAGCTCATTCCTGCCGAACCGAAGCAGCCGCTCCTCGGCATCGCGTGCGCTCAGACCCGATTGCGCATTTGTGCCCAGAGCGGTGAGCACATCGGCAGCAGCCATCCGATGAGGCTCGAGGCGTTCTTGGGGTTCGGTGATGTCCGTCGTCATCCAGGCTCGTATGCTCGTCGTCGCGCCTTCGTCAGTCACAGATGGAATCGGGCTGCAAGGCTTTGATAAGTGACAAGGACCGCCGCGTTATCGCCGCTCGAGCTTCAGCTCGGAAATCCCGGAGCCGCCGGACTGTTCCAGCCCGGAACAGGATTTGAGAGCTGCGCGTTTCCTTGGTCCCTTAACGTGGAGGACTGAGTATGCGTAGCCGAACCATATTTGCACTTGCTGCCGCTGCCCCGCTCTTGGTCGCGAGCGGTGGAACTCCCGCCGCTGCAGGTGGGTGGCGCGACTGCCCGCCGGTGGCCTACTATTCGGCTCCGGTGCGCGTTTACCGCTACTCTTACTACGTCCCCGCGCGGCCCTATTACTACTCGTACCGTTCATACGAATACCTCTACGGGCCGCGCATCGTCGGCTATGGGCCGCCTCCCTTCTACCGCTACCGCAGGCCGTTCGCGTACTACAGTGCCTACAGCTACGGCTGGGGCCCGAGCGTCTCGGTCGCGATCGGCTACTGAGCCCGTCCGCGGGGCGTAGCGCAAAGCTGAAGCTGAAGCTTGGCTATTTGGGGAGCCCCGGGGGGCACAGGCCCGGACCGGTGGCGCAGCGCGGCCGTTGCCGCGGAGGGGCGTCTTTAGCCGCGACGCGCCCTCCGCCCGTGGCCCGCGCGTGCTCCCCCGGCGTCGCGCGGTCCGAGGGGGCTTGACCTTGGCGCGAAAAGACACCAGAAACCACCTGTAACCCGGTCGGGCGGAGCGTAGCGCAGCCTGGTAGCGCACTTGCTTCGGGAGCAAGGGGTCGGGAGTTCGAATCTCCCCGCTCCGACCATCTCGTCTTAGATCTCAGCTACGTTCCGATTCTCAAACAAATGCCTCCCAATCCTCAAACGCCCGCGGGCGCAAGCGGCCTTTCACTCACTCGGCCTTGGCGTGTGCCCTGACACCGCTCCCGATCCCTCGCGCATCAGCCGAAGTGCGGTTGAAGACAGAGGAGATAACCGCCCCGTCAACAGCGTCCAGGCCGGCGGTGGCATGTCAGCCAAATTGGCGGCCTGGATCTCCGGGACGTAGCTTCTGCGGAAGGCGTAGGCCGCCACGGACGTCAGCGCGCGATACCGCCAGCCCGG
>QGVC01000614.1 GCA_003242645.1 Pseudomonadota bacterium | reverse complement strand
CAACGAGAAACTGCGCGGCGTCTTCGAGGAGCTGGGCTTCGACGACGTGCGCACGGTGATCTCGAGCGGCAACGTGCTGTTCCGCTCCGATTCCACCGATCCGGCCGAGTTGGAGGCGACGCTGGAAGAGGCCTGGCCGGAAAAGCTCGGCTTCAACAGCACGACCATCATCCGCTCCATCCCCGACCTGCAACAGCTCGTCGAGTGGGACCCGTTCGCCGGCTACGAGCACGGCCCTGAGACCTACCTGCTGGTGACGTTCTGCAAGCGCCCGGTCGAGATCGAAGTCGAGCTGCCCTACCAGGTGCCGGACGGTGCGTCTCAGCTGATCGCCGCAACCGACCGTGAACTGTTCACCGTGACCGACACGACCAAAGGCAGCAGCGTCGATGTGATGGGCTGGCTGGACAAGGCCTTCGAGAAGGAAGTCACTTCCCGCACCTGGCTGACGGTGCAGCGTGTACTCGAGCGGTCGCTGCCGTAGTCGATCCGAGCTCATAAGAGGCCAATGTGTCGGTGCCAAGTGCCGTCACCTCCAGATTCCTGCAACTCTGGCCACAGCGCGGGATCTGGGCTCTGGAGGCCAAGGAAATAGAGGTGGAGGTCGTAGGTGGAGGTGACTCCCGCCCCATCGGCCAAAGCAGGAAAGCGGCTCAAGCTCGTTTCATCGCGTTGAGAGTGCGCTGGTGACCTATCGGTTTCATGTCTGGGCTGCCTCTTGAGCTCGTTGAAATAGGTGGATCTTTTCACTCAGGGTGTGCCCGGCCCGCGCCGATACAGTCCGGTGAAGGCGCGTTCCGAACCTCACGTCGACATGCGTCGCGTCACTGCATTGCGAAGTGGACGGGTGCGGATAACAGATGGAGGCGTTATGTGGAAGGTCGATGAAAGAACGGTCGAAAGTCTCATAGGAATGATCGACGGAGCGGAGTTGGCCTTACCTCAGTTTCAAAGACCTTCCGTATGGGGAAAGGCGAACTGGATCCCCTTCCTGCATACAATTCTCCTGGGGCGACCCACGGGAACTCTACTACTGTTGGAAGCGTCCGAGAATCAGCACCTCCATCCGCGAAAGCTAGATACGGCTCCTGAGCTCAAGGATCGCGGTGCTAAGTGGTTGCTCCTTGACGGCCAGCAGAGAACTACCACACTATATCGAGCTGTCAGGACTGGCTTTGGAGCCGCTGATAGACGTAAAAAGGTCGTAATCGATGTCCGTGCCGCTTTGGATCGCGGAGAGATGGTCGAAGACGATCTACAGTTGGTGAGCGCGCAGAAGGTGCCTGGTTTCGCAGAATTGGCCGAGCAAGGCAAGGTGGACTTTGGAACCTTGTTTGACGCACCCGAGTTGGCGGGATGGCAGCACTCCTTTGTGGAGGCGCACTACGGAGGTGATGCTCGGTCTTTCGCGTACGACCTGAAACAGGTTGCTCCTCGTCTGACCGACATCGGCTCGTATCGGTTCCCTGTGCTGGTGATTGAGAAAGACACCCCATTGGCTGTAGTGGCTGACATCTTTGAGGACATGAACCGACGAGGACAGCCACTCAACAAGTTCGATTTGATGGTCGCCCGCCTGTATCGGCCGCTTGACGAAAAGACATACTTCGATCTACGAGACGAGTGGGTGACAGCGCTGGCCGAGGCTTCCTATCTCCAGCAGCTAGGCATTGATGAAGACGATGGAATGCTTCCGTTGCAACTCATTGCAAAGCAAGTGGCTCGCCTCCCAGCGGATTTGCGTGGCCGCGTCAAAGGGCTCACGGGTGGCGACGCATTAGAGCTGGATCCCCTTCAGGTAATCGGGGACCCGAATGCCGCCCTGCCCAATTTGAGCCTCAAAGTCGCTGTCGACGCCCTTGATAGAGCGGCTGAATTCCTGGTTAGGTCCTGCGGGGTGGTAGCCCCCCAGCTGCTTCCGCAGCAGGCGATGCTCTTGCCTCTCGCAGACCAGTTCTTGATGCCTGAGAGGCAGCGGTTGGGGCCGGCCGAGCTGAAGCTTTGGTTCTTCTCAGTGAGCTTGGCAATTGACTACTACGGCA
>QGVC01000003.1 GCA_003242645.1 Pseudomonadota bacterium | reverse complement strand
TGCGCGGGCGCATCTTCCGGCACCTCACGTTCAAGGCCGGCGCGCTCGGATGGCGTGAGCGGCGCGAGGGCATATTCGGAGCCGTCAGCTGCGGCCGCGACCTCCTCGGCCGTCATGGCAAAAGCTTCTGGCGCGGCGGCAAGCACGAGCGCACGGGTCGAGTCGTCGCCCATCCGCGCCGCAAGCGAGAGGCGGCGGCGAAGGACGTCGAACACGAGATTGCCGATGGCCGCTCGATCCCCGGAGCCCGCGAAACGGTGCGCCTTGCCCCAGTCGGCCAAAGCCTGCGCTGCGGGCCGGTGGTGGACGAAAATTTCGTCCAGCACCTCGACGGCAGCTTTCATTCGAGCACCGGGGCGCATCGACTAGAGCCTCACCTGAAGAATGTGCCACGGGATCTCCGCCCGCTTGGCGACCGGAACAATGAAGCCGGGATGGCGTCCCGGCCAGCGGGCACGAGTAGTGAAATCATCAGTGCTATGAGCCACCCGCGGTACCCCGCAAGCCCAACGAGCCCAGGCAGCTGCTAGATCAGCCATTGAACGGGTAGTTCGGACTTTCTCGCGTGATGCCAACCCCGTGGATATGGCTCTCGCGAACAGAGGCCTGCGAGATACGGACGAATTTGGCTTTGGCCTGCAGCTCCGCGATGCTGGCGGCACCCACGTAGCCCATGCCAGCGCGCAATCCGCCGACGAGCTGGTGCAGCACCGTCGCCACCGGCCCCTTGTAGGGCACCTGGCCCTCGATACCCTCCGGCACGAGTTTCAGCGTATCCTTCACCTCTTGCTGGAAGTAGCGGTCGGCGCTGCCACGGGCCATGGCCCCCAGCGATCCCATGCCGCGGTAAGCTTTGTATGTGCGCCCCTGGTAGAGGTAAGTTTCTCCGGGGCTTTCATCCGTGCCGGCCAACAACGAGCCGATCATCACAGCGTCGGCACCGGCTGCAAGAGCCTTGGTGATATCGCCGGAAAACTTCACGCCACCATCTGCAATGATCGGAATGCCGTGCTTGCGGGCTTCGTTCACACATTCGACGATGGCAGTGAACTGAGGAACGCCCACGCCAGCCACCACCCGCGTGGTGCAAATGGACCCTGGTCCGATCCCAACTTTCACTGCATCGGCACCGGCATCGATCAGCGCCCGCGTCGCTTCCGCAGTCGCCACGTTGCCAGCAATGACCTGAGTGCTGTTCGAGAGCCGCTTGATGCGAGTCACCGCCTCAAGCACCCGCCGCGAGTGGCCGTGCGCCGTGTCCACGACGATCACATCACAGCCAGCCGCGATGAGTCGCTCCGTGCGCTCGTGTCCCTCGTCGCCCACGGTCGTCGCTGCCGCGACCCGCAGCCGGCCCTGCTCATCCTTGCAGGCGTTGGGATAAAGCGTTGCCTTCTCGATGTCCTTGACGGTGATGAGACCAATGCAGCGGTAATCGTCATCTACGACGAGCAGCTTCTCAATCCGATGCTGATGGAGCAGCCGCTTCGCTTCCTCGCGATCGACGTTGGATTTGACCGTAATCAGGCGGTCTTTCGTCATCAGCTCGGAGACGGGGGTCTCCATATTCGTGGCGAATCGCACGTCCCGGTGGGTCAGGATGCCCACCAGCTTGCCGCTTCGGCCGTTACCTGCGTCCTCGACCACGGGGATGCCGGAGATCCGATGCTCCTTCATTAAAGCCAGAGCATCCTTGAGTTTTGCGGTGGGCCGAATCGTCACGGGATTCACCACCATGCCGCTCTCGAACTTCTTGACTGCCTCGACCTCCTTGGCCTGCTGCTCCGGCGTGAGGTTGCGATGAATGACACCGATGCCGCCCGCTTGAGCCATTGCGATAGCCAGCCGCGACTCCGTCACGGTGTCCATGGCCGACGAGATGATTGGAATGTTGAGAGTGACCGTCTTGGTAATCCGAGTTGTAACGTCGACTTCGCTGGGGAGTATCTCAGAGGCTTGAGGCACCAGCAGAACGTCGTCAAACGTCAAACCGATATGGTCGACGATCTCGATCGGGCGAACCGCCATAGGCGTGGCTCCTGGATTTAAGTGAAATGGCCCGTCTCAGCCGGACGATTTCGCAACGCGCATACCATGCAAGGTAGTGCAAAGGAAGCGAGCGGGCCGTCTCAGGGATAGCTCCGCCGTTGGTTTCCCCAGGGCGCCCCGGATCGGGCGGGCCGTCGCGGCAGGACCATCGTTACCCTAACAATGAGCGTTACCTACCCCCTGATCAAGGGTGGCCGCTGCAATGAGCACGAGCAGGCGACGGTCTGTGATGGCTTACGAGGTGCTTCAGGCTCGACCTCGGAATCCGGTCGCCAGTACGTAAAGCTCCGGACTTTCGGGACGGCTGGCCGGCGGCTTTACGTGCCGCACTTTCGCGAAATCGCGCTTGAGAGATGCCAGCAGCTCTCCCTCGGTGCCTCCGCGAAAGACCTTGGCCAGAAAGGTGCCGCCAGGAGAAAGCACCTCCCGAGCAAATTCGGCCGCCGCCTCGGCAAGTGCCATGATGCGCAGGTGGTCTGTCTTGGAGTGTCCGGTCGTTGGCGCCGCCATGTCGGAGAGCACCACGTCCGCACCGTGGTCCCGCAGCCTAGTTCGCAAAGTCTCCGGCGCCGAAGGATCCATGAAATCGAGGCGAACGAAATCAACGCCGGCAAGAGGCGTCATCTCCGCGATGTCAATCGCGACCACTTGCCCTCGCCCCTCTACAGACTTGACGCGCTCTGCCGCCACCTGGCTCCATCCGCCAGGAGCTGCCCCAAGGTCGACGACTCGCTGGCCCGGCTTCAGGAGGTGATACTTATCGTCGATCTCGATCAGCTTGTAAGCCGCGCGTGAACGGAATCCCTCACGCTGAGCGGCTTGGACGTAAGGGTCTGTGAGTTGTCGCTCGAGCCAGCGCCGCGACGACGGTTTGCGTGCTTTACTGCTGCGCAGGCGGACTTTGAGTGGCCGTTGACCGCCTCGGCCGCTCTTGATGGGTGATTTGACCATTACCTTGAGCTGGGGTGGCGTGACTCAGGAGGGCTTACCGGCGCGACGGTAGAAGCTCCGGTAGCACCCGTCCTCCGCCATCATGGTAGCGAGCATGCCTTCGCGCAAGCCGCGGTCTGCGACCCGGAGTCGCTTCGCTGGCCACATCCTGAGCAAGCTCTCCAGGATTGCGCATCCGGCGAGGACCAAGTCAGCTCTTTCCTTACCGATGCAGGGCTCGGCGACCCGCTCCTCATAGGAGCGTGCGAGCAGGTCATAAGTGATAGCCCTGGCCTCAGAGGCTTTGAGCCAGCATCCATCTACCCGCCTGCGATCATACCGCGGCAGGCCGAGCCTGATGCCCGCCATCGTTGTGACTGTTCCGGAGGTTCCGAGCAAATGAGCGCGTCCACGCTCCACGCGTGCCCGGAAGCCATACTTTGCCTCGAACGGCTTCAAGAGTTCCGAGACCGTCTCGACCATCTGCTCGAAGCTCGCCTGCGTCAGTTGCCGCCCCCCGAACCGCTCCGCAAGCGTCACAACGCCAACGGGAAGGGAAGTCCACGCGGCAATGCAGTTCATTGCCTCAAGACGGTGGCCCAGCGAACGCCGCCAGTTTCCACGGCGTCGCGTTAGATCGAGCCACACCAGCTCGGACGATCCACCCCCGATATCGAAGACGAGAGCCAGATCTGCGTTGTCGTCTAGGAGAGTTGCGCAACCGGAGACAGCTAGTCTTGCCTCTGTCTCCCGCGACAGGATTTCGATTTCGAGCCCCAGCTCGCGGCGCACCCTGTCGATGAACTCTTGGCCGTTCTCAGCTACCCGGCATGCCTCAGTGGCCACCAAGCGAGCGCGCACAACGTTGTGCCGGCGCATCTTGGCGGCGCAGACTCTGAGGGCATCCATGGTCCTCTCCATGGCCGCCTCGGACAGGCGCCCTGTGGTGCTTAGCCCCTCTCCCAGACGAATGATTCGGGAAAACGCGTCGACGACCTGGAAGCCGCGGCGTGTGGGACGAGCGATCAGAAGGCGGCAGTTGTTCGTGCCGAGATCGAGGGCGGCGTAAACCCGCTTCTCACGACTTTCGAAGGATGCCGGTCTGAGCGTGAATGGAGCTGGTGGGGTGGGCCAAACCGGCGGCGATATGGGCGAGCGTTCGATAGGCGGAACCTCGACCACCGCTTCGAGGCGGGAGTCCCCAGAGGCGGACAGCTCAACTGCCGGCCTTAGCGGCTCCCTTTCATCGGTTGGCACCTCCACGGTCAATCCCCAGCGCCTGGATCAAGCCCGCCGAGACAATATCGAGGTCCCGTCGGGAAAGAGGCACATCAGGCGTCATCTGGTTGCACTTGGGGCCAGTGTAGCAGCTTGGCCGGCCTGGTAAACAGATTGTTATGAATCTCGTTGATGCTCCGACCAAAGGCCGGAGTTACCAGCAAATTTCGGCCCCCTTACCGTCGCGTTAAAGCTTTGCACCTTCGGATTAAGCCGATCTTCCAGTCAGACAACCTGGTTGCGGAGATTGGACTCGCCGCGCCAGAGCCGCTCCAGGTTCTCTAACAATATGTCGATGACGTTCTCCTCATAGCGGCTGGTCTCTCCCGCTGTATGAGGAGTGAGGAGTACGTTGGGCATGTCCCACAACGGCGAGGTGGGAGGCAGCGGCTCCTCACGTGCAACATCCAGTGCCGCGGCAGCGATCTTTCCCTCCTGAAGGGCTGAGATCAGCGCCTCTTCATCCACAACCTTCCCTCGCGCGACATTTATTAGGCGCGCCGTTGGCTTCATCAGTGACAAGGCCTTGGCGTCGATCAAGTTTTCCGTCTCTGGGGTCAGCGGACACGTGAGTGCGACGATGTCCGCCTGCGGCAGCAGCGCGTGAAGCTCGGCTTGCGAGTGGATGCTGTCTACGTCGGCACCGCCCGTACTTGGGTCACGCTTCGTTGCAATCACCCGCAGATCGAAGGCTTTGGCGAGCCGGGCAAGCTTTGCGCCGATCGTACCGAGGCCGACGATGAGCAGCGTCTTTCCGGCAAGTTCCTCTTCCCTCTTTGCCGGATCACTGATCATCCCCCGCCAATGTTTCTCTTTCTGGTGATCACGGCCGGTATGGAGCTGGCGTGTCAGAGCCAAGATCAACGCCAAGGCGTGCTCAGCGACGGCGTTGGCGTTCGCACCCTTAGCACTCGCAAGCCGCACTCCTTTCTCCCTGAAGCGCTCCAGGTCGTACTGGTCCGTCCCGGCGCTGATCGACTGCACGAAGCGCAAGTTGGAAGCCCGATCCAGAAGCTCGTTCCGCCAGAACCCCGATGCGACGATGACATGAGCCTGCGGTGCCACCGCAAACAGATCCTCGACGGAACGCACCTCGATGGCGTTGATGCCCGTGTCGCGCCGCAGGAACGCATCCTTCATCCTGTAGGCGGCGTGAGCGAAGCAGATGAGGAGCTCTTCGCGGGGCGGAAGCGAGGTCGAGGGCATGAGGCTTTGGTCTTCCGAGAATTGGAACAACAACGGTCTATGCCCGCCAGAATGCCTCAGGGGGATGCTTCAGGCAATTCGGCCGCAGGCGGTCAGTAGACAGGATTAGGGAAGTACCGGAGCACCAGCTCCTCGTAGCGACCGCTCTCACGAACCCGTTTGAGAGCCTGATTGAGCAGATGTTTCAGATCTTGATCTCGCTTCGATACTGCGATGGCTAGTCCGTCGCCGAAGTACTTCGGGTCATAGAACGGCCCCCCTCTCAGCTCGCAGCATTCCCGAGACGATGTTCCAATCACCCAGAAGCTGAGCCCGATTCCATCGTCGAACACGAGGTCGACCTCGCCGTTCATCAGCGCCTCGCGGGCAAGTTCCGGAGTGTCGAACTCCCTGATGGCGCTAAATCGGAAGAAGGCCTTCAGGTAAGCCTCGTGGGCTGTTCCTTTCGCCACCGCGATCGATCGTCCATCCAGGCCCTCTGGATTGACCTCGAAATCTTCAGCGTCGCGCCTCGCCGCGAAGCGAGCGGGCGTATGGAAGTACCGATCTGTGAAGTCAACAGATTGAAGCAGTTGTGGCGTGATCTTGTGCCCGGCGATGATCGCATCCGCATCGCCTCGGTTGAGTGCAGGGACGAGCGCTTCCCACGGCCTGGCCTGGATGTCGCAGGACGTGCTCGCCTCGAGGCACAATGCGCGGGCTAGGTCCACGTTGAAGCCCGTCAGGATGCCTTCCTCGTCGTAATAGTTGAATGGCGGGAAATCGCCGTCGGTGACGAAGCGCAGCAACGTGCGGCGGGTTCCGGTTTCCGCAGTGGAACCCTCTGGCTCCGGCGTTTGGGCTTTGGGGGCGCCGATGAGAATTGGCATCATCAACAGACAGGCCAGCAGCTTCTGCCATCGCCTCATCGTAAAGCGCTCCTGTTGAAACCGGCTTCCAGCATAATCGACTTACCCTACTAGGTTGCTACCTAGGTAGCGGCCGAGCGTCGGACACTTAATGTAAGCGAGCCTCTCAAGCCCAACATGTTTTCCAGCTCGCGCTCACCGTGAACCATCACGATGGGGCCCTATCAAAGAGCCCCACTCAAGACACCACGGATCTGACCGAAGCTGAATACGCCTTCCTGGTCGGCAATCTGCTCGACCGGGAGACCCTGCTCCAAGCCATCGCCCTCAGCCGGCAGTGGGGAGTTGCCCCTCACGAAGTCCTCATTGCCCGGGACTGGATCACCGAAACCAATTACGTCGAGGCTTTGGCCAGGCATCTCGGAGTGCGCGCACTGAGCCAAATCGAGATCCGATTGAAGCCAGGAGTTGTGCTTCTCGACGGTACCGCAACAACGCCCTGGGAAGTCGCGCGTCGCATTGCCGAGCTCGAGGCTACCGGCAACGTGGTCGTGCTAGCGCTGCCCTGGGAGATTGCCGACCGTTCGCCGGCGAATGCACGGCGCCTGCGATTGCAGCGGGCCATCACAGGCCTTCTCCGCTGGCGCCCGGTGTGGTCGGCCGGAATGCCGGTCTGGTTTTGGCAGCGATTAGCCCTCCTGGCCGGAGGGGGGTTCCTGGTGGGTCAGGTCGTAACTGCGCCTGATGTTGCCTACACCACCTTGTTCATTGTCCTCACCCTTGCGTTTACGCCGATCGTCGTGATGCGCTTGGTGATCCTTGCGCTGGGGTTGCTCCCCGAACTAGGGAAATCCCCGCGAGAACGCATCCCCGATGCGGAGCTACCGGTTTACTCCATCCTCGTCCCGATGTTTCGCGAGGGGGAAGTCCTGCCGGATCTCGTGGCTGCATTGTCGGCAATCGACTATCCGGCCGCCAAGCTCGACGTGTTGCTCGTTCTCGAAAGCGTTGATCATGAAACTCAGAAGGTCGCGGCCTCCTTGGACCTTCCCGGTTTCATGCGCGTCGTCGTCGTGCCGGACTCGCAACCGCGCACGAAGCCCAAGGCACTCAATTATGCGCTGCAACTGGCGCGGGGCGATTACGTTGTCGTCTACGATGCCGAGGACGCGCCCGATCCCGACCAACTCCGCAAGGCGATATCCCGCTTCCGTGAGGCTCCGGCGAAAGTGGCTTGTCTGCAGGGCAGGCTGAATATTCATAATGTGCGCGATAGCTGGCTAACACGTCAGTTTACGCTCGAGTACACCGTCCTTTTCGATGTGATCCTGCCGGGATTGGCGCGGCTGGGCTTGCCGATCCCGCTCGGCGGCACCTCGAACCACTTCCCCCGTCAAGTGCTCGACCGTTGGTTTGGCTGGGACCCCTTCAACGTCACGGAGGATGCCGACCTGGGCATAAGGCTCGCGCGCACCGGCGCGAGGGTCGAAATGCTGAACTCCACGACCTGGGAGGAAGCACCAGCCCGATTCGGCATCTGGTTCCGGCAGCGCACCCGATGGCTAAAGGGGTGGATGCAGACATATCTCGTGCACACACGCCAGCCGCTGCGATTGATGTGGGACCTCGGGTGGGCAGCTTTCCTAGGCTTCCATCTCTACTCCGGCGGGCTCGTCCTGTCGGCGCTCGTGTTCCCCATCTTCTGCATCATCGTGGCCGTGGAGGTCTGGCAGGGAGTGTGGCTGGATCTTCCGATGTCAATTCCTAGTGGCGCGCTCTGGACCCTGGCTGTCTTCAACCTAGCCGCCGCCTACTTGGCTACACTTGTCGGTACCGTGGTGGCGATCTGGAGGCGCGGCCGAATCTGGCTCCTGCCAGCTGTGCTCCTCATGCCGTTCTATTGGCTGTTGATCTCGCTTGCTGCTTACCGCGCTGCCATTCAGCTCGCGACGGCGCCTTATTACTGGGAAAAGACTGAGCATCGTTCCCGCACCCGCCCTCGGCAGGCGACGTAGGTAAGGTCGCCCCAATAGCGGTCGTGGCGCCAGCAAACCCACTCAGCGAGAGGTAACCGGCGGAAGATTGAAGAAATTGGAGCGGGCGAAGGGAATCGAACCCTCGACACTCAGCTTGGGAAGCTGAT
Source organism: Pseudomonadota bacterium (assembly GCA_003242645.1). The sequence goes on along the minus strand of QGVC01000003.1, from coordinate 25,893 downwards.
GTTCTACCACTGAACTACGCCCGCAAGATCAGCGAGATTGCTTCGTGCGTCACTATAATGGGCGGCTCCTGCGCGCCGCGCAAGAGGCACCTCAGGGGCTGTCGTTGCATGCCTCACAGGCGAGAGCACCGGCTCGCGCTAACCCCCGGAATCAGTCTAGCCTTCAGCCGAAGCTGTACCGCCTGAGAGGAGCTGATCATGCCAGTTACGTTCGAGGATATCGTGGCACTCAAGCAGCGCTCGGAAGAGAACAAGAAGGCTCCGGCCGACCAAAGGGGCTATCTGGCCCTGGAGCTCATCGCGGACACTTTGATCCTCACCCTTGAGCAAGAGCTCGACGAAGAGCTGGCGGACGAAGAGGATGAAGAGGAGGACGAGTTCGAGGAAGAAGACGAAGAGGAAGACGAGGGCTAGACCTACAGCGCGAGGCGATGCGCTGGCGTAGTCCGGCAACCACCACTAGCCACACTTCTTCCCGCCTCGCGCAGGATTGATCGAAGGTTGAGCGGGTGGCACAAAGCCTTGTGGTAGTGTCTCGCGGCTCCTGACCACCCCTCTCCGGAGGTCTTCCGTAGCTATGGAACTCTCGCCTCCAGCTGGTCGTCGCCTCGCGAAGTTTGAGAACCCTGACTGGACCGCATCCCTCGAACCCAGGGCCGTTGTGCCTCTAGTGCGGCTGGAGACGCTCTGGATCAATACCGGAACGCTCTGCAATATCACCTGCCGCAACTGCTACATCGAGTCGAGCCCAAGAAACGACCGTTTGACCTATATTACCGCCGCCGAGGTCTCGGCATACCTCGATGAGATCGAGGACCATCATCTCCCGACTCGGGAAATCGGCTTCACCGGGGGCGAGCCGTTCATGAACCCGGACATCATACCGATGTTGGGAGACGCGCTGAGACGCGGCTTTCAGGTCTTGGTGCTGACCAACGCCATGCGGCCCATGCAACGACCACGGATCAAGGAAGGCCTTTTGGGGCTGCTGGCCGAGCATGACCGTCGGCTGAAGATTCGCGTCAGTCTTGATCATTACACGCAGGCGTTGCATGAGCGCGAGCGCGGCGCAGGGACATGGATCAAAACTCTGCAGGGGCTCGACTGGCTGTCGGAAAATGGGTTCAACATCGCCATCGCGGGCCGGATGTGCTGGGGCGAAGATGAGCGCGCATTGAGGGCCGGGTACGGCAAACTGATCGCGGAGAGGGGATGGCGGATCGATCCGGAGGACCCAAGCCAGCTCACGCTGCTGCCAGAGATGGACGGCAGCTATGACGTACCGGAAATCACAACCAGATGCTGGGATATCCTGAAGAAATCACCCGCCGACGTCATGTGCGCGCGGAGCCGTATGGTCGTGAAGCGAAAGGGCGCAGCGGCTCCGGTCGTCGTGCCGTGTACGCTGCTCCCCTATGAGCCCGCCTTCGAGATGGGAACAACGCTGGCAGAAGCCGCACGGGCCGATGGCGGAATGTTCGCCAAAGGCGCCGTGAAGCTTTGCCATGTCCACTGTGCCAAGTTTTGCGTGCTTGGAGGAGGAAGCTGCTCCTAAGCTCCTTCCGATTGCCACCTACTTCTTCACCAAGGCGTCGCGAATCTCACGCAGATAGACCTCAGTCGGCGATTCGGCTGCGGGCGCTTGAGGTGCCGGCCGGCGAAACCGGTTCACCGCCTTGACCAGCAGGAAAATGGCAAACGCTGTAATTAGGAAGGTGATAACCGCGTTGAGAAACATTCCATATTTGATCTCAACGCCATCCCCCGTCGGCGTCGGAAGTGTGATTGCTAGCGCCGAGAAATCTATGCCTGCCAAGATATACCCGATTGGCGGCATGATGATCCCCTCGACGAGTGTGGTCACGACGGGCCCAAATGCCGCCCCCATGATCACGGCAACAGCAAGGTCCAGAACGTTGCCGCGCATCGCAAACTCTTTGAACTCCTGAATAAAGCTCATTGTTGGCCCTCCTTCTCCTGCCAAGCAGGCATCGCGCCTACGCAGCTAAACGAATCCTCTTGCCGGACGGGAGGCTAGTTCAGGCTCAGCAAACTGTAAATCTTGACCATGAGCTGTGTTAGTCTGGGCCTACTTTGCAGGCATAGAGAGCAGGGATTGCGCAAAGTCCTGGGTTTTGTGCAACATTAAAAGCTCATGCGCGCGGCGATCAAAGCTGGGCCTATGAGCAGGTAACTTGATGTGTTTACCAGACGCGAAGGCCAGCGTTTATGTTCGACGGTTGGGCCATACTAGCGCTTGGGATCGCCTACATCGGCGTCCTGTTCGCAATCGCCTGGACCGGTGACCGGACCATTCGTTCACGCAAGGGCGGTGAGGGCCGGCCTCTCATCTACGCACTTTCGCTTGGCGTCTACTGCACATCGTGGACCTTCTTCGGAAGCGTCGGGCTTGCGGCTTCGACAGGCTACGATTTCATCCCCGTCTATATCGGCCCGATTCTGATGTTCGTTTTCGGCTGGCCGCTGATCCTACGGATCATCCGCCTGTCGAAGAGCCAGAACATCACCTCGGTGGCCGACTTTCTCGCCGCGCGATACGGCAAGAGCCAGGCGGTGGCCGCCGTCGTGACGATTGTCGCTGTCGTAGGGACGCTGCCCTACATCGCGCTTCAGCTTAAGGCAGTTGTCATTTCCACGGAGGCGCTGCTCAACGGCAATTCGCAGCTTCCCGAGGAGTGGACCGAGGTTATCGGCTTCGGTGAAACGGCTCTTGTTGCGGCTATAGCCCTTGCCGCCTTTGCCGTCTTGTTTGGCACCCGCCACATCGACGCCACGGAGCACCAGGATGGCTTGATGCTGGCCGTCTCCGCGGAGTCGCTGGTCAAGCTTGCGGCCTTTCTGACCGTCGGCATCTTCGTCATGGTTTCCGTATTCGGCGGTATCGGAGGATTCGCCGAACGTCTCGCTGACAATCCCGAGCTCCGGGCGACCTTCGTCAGGCCCTTCAACGGTGGCGTCTGGTTGACCGTATCTTTCTTGAGCTTCGTCTGCATCATCCTGCTGCCGCGGCAATTCCACGTCACCGTGGTCGAGAACAACTCCGAGCGCGAAGTCCACCGCGCCCGCTGGTTGTTTCCGCTGTATCTCGTCCTCATAAACATTTTCGTGGTGCCCGTTGCGGCGGCGGGTCTGCTGGAGTTTCCAGATCGCTCGGTCGATGCAGATCTTTTCGTGTTGTCGCTGCCGATCTCACGGGACAACAATCTCATCACGACCGTCGCCTACATCGGTGGCCTGTCTGCAGCCACCGCGATGGTAATCGTCGAGTCGATCGCGCTGGCGATCATGGTCTGCAACGGTCTCGTTATCCCGCTCCTGTTGCGCCAGAGGCTGCTCGAGGCCAATGAGCAGGAGAACCTGTCGAGCATCCTGCTGATCATCAGACGGATCGCAATCGTCGTGATCGTGCTGCTTGGCTACCTCGTCTACCGCGCGCTTGGCGAGGCCCAAGGCTTGGCCGCGATCGGTCTCGTTTCGTTTGCAGCTATCGCCCAGCTCGCCCCAGCGTTTTTTGGTGGCCTCTTTTGGCGCAATGGAACCGCCCGCGGCGCCATAGCGGGGATTCTCGCAGGGTTTGGCGTGTGGGCTTACACGATATTGCTGCCTTGGGTGATTAAAGCCGGGTGGCTCGGCGCGGACATTCTGGAGCATGGGCCGCTCGGGATCACGATGTTGCGGCCGCAAGCGCTGTTCTTCCTCGAATTTGAACCGCTCACCCACGGCGTGTTGTGGAGCATCTTTGCCAATGTGCTCGCGCTCGTCATGGTCTCGCTGCTGCGGCCGCCTGAGCCCGTCGAGCGCTTGCAAGCACATGTTTTCGTCAAGGACGACTTGCCGCGGCCGGCTCCGACACCGAGTTTCCGCCTGTGGCGGACATCGATCACGGTAGGCGACCTGCAGGCGACCGTAGCCCGCTACCTCGGCGCAGAACGTGCGGAACGCTCGTTTGCCGAGTTCTTCGCCAGCCGGAACACGACAATGTCGCCGGATGCGGAGGCGGATATCCACATTATCCGCTTCACCGAGCACCTACTGACGAGTGCCATCGGCGCGGCATCCTCGCGGCTTGTCCTCTCACTGTTGCTGAGGCGCAGCAACGTCGGAAGCCAGTCGGCGCTGAGACTTCTCGATGATGCCTCGGAAGCGCTTCAGTACAATCGCGACCTGCTGCAGTCGGCACTCGACCAGGTCCGTCACGGCCTCAGCGTCTTCGACAAGGATCTCAAGCTCATCTGCTGGAATCGCCAGTTCAGGGAGCTGCTGGATTTGCCGCCTGAGCTGGGGCGGATCGGCATGCCCCTCGATCGTATCCTGCGCGCTTGCGCAGAACGGGGCGATTTCGGTGAAGGATCCATAGACGAGCTCGTCGCCGATCGCCTCGTGCGCATGGCCGTCCGAAAGGAGACGATCCAGGAGAAGCTAAGCAACGGTCGCATTCTCGAGATCCGTACCGCGGCCATGCCTCAGGGCGGTATCGTTACGACTTACTCCGATATAACCGACCGGGTGGCCGCCGCGAATGCTTTGGCTCGAGCCAATGAGACCTTGGAACGCAGAGTGCGCGAGCGCACGGCCGAGTTATTGCGGGTCAATGCGGCGCTCGCGGTCGCCAAGGCGAAGGCGGACGAAGCAAATCTCGACAAGACCCGGTTTCTTGCTGCTGCCAGCCATGACCTTTTGCAACCGCTCAACGCGGCTCGGCTCTACGCGTCGAGCCTCGTCGAACGGCCTCTTCCTGAGCCTGAGGCTATCATCGCCCGCAACATCGATGCTTCGCTCGCGGCCGTGGAGGAAATTCTCAGCGCCTTGATCGATATTTCCCGGCTCGATGCAGGCCGGCTGGAGCCAGAAATAACCGACGTACCGCTCAATGAACTCTTCCTTCACTTGGAGGTCGAGTTCGCACCGTTAGCACGGGAAAAAGGTCTGAAACTGAAGGTCGTCCCCACCTCTCTGTGGGTGCGCACTGACCGCAAGCTCTTGCGCCGCGTGCTCCAAAATCTCGTAGCCAATGCTGTTAAGTACACCAGCAGCGGGGGCGTGCTCCTCGGCGCCCGCCGAAAGGGTGGCTCCGTCCTCGTCCAGGTCATTGACACCGGTCGGGGTATCCCACCGTCCAAACACAAGCTAATCTTTAAAGAATTCCAGAGGCTCGAGGAGAATAGTTCCGAGATCCGGGGTTTGGGCCTCGGCCTTTCCATAGTCGAGCGGATCTGCCGCGTGCTTCAGACACCCATTACCGTCAACTCGCGACCCGGCCGTGGATCAACATTTTCAGTCCTGCTTCCAAGCGCAGAAGCACGCGGTGCCCAGGTTGTGGCTCCACCTCGAAAGTCGTTCCATGGTCCAATCAAAGGCTCCGTCGTCCTCTGCATCGAGAACGAGCCGGCAGTGTTGGAAGGTATGGGGACACTGCTTCGCGGCTGGGGCTGCGAGGTGATATGCGCCGCAAGCAGCGATGGCGCGCTGGAAGCCATTGCACAATCCAGGCAGACGCCGGATATCATTCTCGCCGACTACCACTTGGATGGCGAGACCGGGCTTGAAGCCGTCAAGCGTGTAAGGCAGCACTTGAATTCAGACGTTCCGGCCGTGTTCATTACGGCCGATCATTCGCCTGAAGTTGAGCGCGAACTGCGCGCCTCCGGGTTTGTTCTCCTGCGCAAGCCTCTCAAGGCGGCTTCACTCCGGGCAATCATGACCCGCCTGACTCTCCGGCGTGTGGCAGCGGAGTAGAGTTTTCGGCGGTCGCACTCGGTCTACAGCCTGCCTCTCAGCACTTCTTGGATGAGGACTCGCCTTCCTGGCCGTGCAACCATTTTGGCCTTTGCCGAAGGGCGGCCTAACCGCAATTGGAAGTGACCTTACTCGGTGCTTACTCGTAAGAACTCGGCTCGAGTTCCGCGCTTTACTCTGTACTCAAACAAGAAACGTTCCTTTCCCGTACTAATTTCCGGAACCTTGTCCACGGGGTCGGAGTTTGTCCGCAGGGGGACATTTACGGAGGTCCCCATGCCCAAATTCCGAATTGCCGTTTTTGCTGTAGCACTCACCGCCGCTGGCGCCATGCCAGCTCTTGGCGACGGCTACCGGGAAATACGGAAGGTATACCGCTATGCTCCTGCCCCGGAGGTCGTCGACGTACCCGATAACGGTAAGGTCGTTTACTCGTACACCGAGGTCAGAATTCGTTATCGCGGCGCTCCAACCAATGGCTATGGCGTTGCGTACTTCAACGGTCCGCCTCAGCTCTGGCGACAGCGAGAGGTCGCCTATGACGCAATCTTCACCGAGGATAAGCGCATCATCTACGATGCGGGCCGAGCAGCGCAAACGCGGGCCTTCTTCAAGGGCTATGCCTATCCACCAAAGTGGTACTACGCGCCGCCAGCCATGGGTATTGCCGAGCCGGTCTTCGACCCCGCAGGAACTTGCGGCACATTCAAATACTGGAACGGAAATGGTTGCATCGATGCGCGGTATTACTCGCGCTATAAGAACCCATACAAGTGGTAGGCTTTCCGCGGGCGACAACTCCTAGCGAGTTGCCGCAGACACCGACGAACAACCCCGTTGAAAGCTAGTGCGCGGGGCAGAAGTGAGAAGAGTCGTCAGATAAAAGCGCGACGCCCCGGGGTTGAGCCCGGGGCGCTGGTTCACACACGCTGCGGCAAACGCCGCGTTCCGAACCTCAGAGGAGTTGCTTCAGCTCCTTGGCAGGCCGGAAAGCGATCTTCTTGCTCGCTTTGATCCTGATTGGCTCGCCCGTCGCCGGGTTCCGCCCCATGCGAGCGGGACGCTTCCGCACCTGCAGCGTGCCAAGCCCGCCGATGCGTACTTTGGCGCCCTTCTTGAGGTGCTTCTGGATCATCGAGGTCAGATCAGACAGCAGCGAAGTTGTCTGCTTCCGCGGCATCTGGTGCGCCTCGGACAACTCCTTAGCCATCTGAGTCAGCGTAATCGTGGCCGGCTTCGCTGCGACTTTAGTCGAGGCCGCTTTCGCAGCGGCTTTCGTCGCACCCTTTGCAGGTGCGGCCTTCTTGGAAGTCTTGGATGCGGCTGGAGCTCTCATAGCCATTGACTCTCCTTGGATAAGATGTGTGGCAGTTGAATTGAATCAGGCGACGCGAAAGCGCTCAACGTCGCCGCCTTCCGCTACGAGCCACTTAGGCCTGCGGCCTCGGCCCGTCCAGACCAGAGAATGGTTCGTAGGGTGGCGATATTTCACCTTGATGCTCGGACTTGGGGCACCCTCCCTAGCTTTTCCGGAGCCCGCTTTCTTGGCCATTGAGTTCGGCTTCTTCTTGAGAGCTGCGCGCTCTGCGACCCTCTTCTTCTCAATGGCCCGCGCTATCCGCTCTTGGAGCTTCAACAGCTCCTTGTAGCTCATCTTCTGAAGTTCGTTGTGCCTCATCATTATCCTTGCCTTCAATTACGTAACGCCTCGCGGCAACCGGTGCGGGCCCGAAACTCTACGTTTTTGGGCACTTAACTGAACTGAACTCATTTGCGAACCTAATTAGAGGGTTCAATAATAAACTAAATATTACCGTGTGCCTGGATTGCAACAAAAATAGCGAATTTAGGCCGACTTTCGCACTGATTTTGGCCAGAAACGAACGTCTTTCGCTGCAAGATGGGAGGAAAACCGGTCATCGCGAGCTGAGGGTTGTGGACAGTGATTCCGAGTCAGCGATCACTCATCCGCCATTGCTGGCCGGAGATTTCTCCGAAGTGCTCCGTGCCCAGTAGCGCAGCAACTAGGAATATCAACCGATCCTAGTCGTCGCGCGGTCGGGAATGGCGATGCGGAAGGCAGCGCCGCTCTCCGTATCCAGGAGCTCGATTGTTCCACCATGCGCACGGACTAGCTCGGCGGCTATCGCAAGACCTAGCCCCGAGCCGCCGTTGCGCGCCGAGCTGCCGAACGCCTGAAACAGCCGCGATCGCGCCTCTGCCGACAAGCCCGGCCCCGTATCGCGCACCTCGATAATTGAGCGCAAGCCTTCCCGTCGCGCTTCAACAATGATTTCGCCCTGGGCATTTGGTCCAAGCGATTCGATGGCCTGAACGGAGTTGCGGCAAAGGTTATTCAACACCCGGAACATGTGCTCTGGATCAGCGTCGACGCGTAAAGTCGGATCAATGGCGACGGTCCATTTGATCCCGTCGCGCGGCAGGCCGAGGCCTTCGCCGACCTCCTCGACCAGATCGCGAAGCACCAGAAGATCACGACGCGGCGCGCGCTCCTCGGCGCGGCCGAACCTCAGCGTATCGCTGCAGAAGCTGATAGCGCGATCGAGCGAAGCTATGAGTTTTGGCGCGAAGCGCTGCACCGTAGGATCGGGGATGGCCGCCAAGCGATCGGATATGAGCTGGGCACTGGCCAGCATGTTCCGCAGGTCGTGGTTGATCTTGCTTACCGCCAGCCCGACCTGCGCAAGTCTGCTCTTCTGCTGAAGCATTTGCGAGAGCTGCCGTTGCATTCGTGCGAGCTCCCGCTCGGCGATGCCAATCTCATCCCGACGCTCGGAAGGAACGATGATGCGGCTCGTGTCCTCCGGATTCTCGCTGAAAGTGAGCATGTTGTGCGTAATCCGCATCATCGGGCGCACGAACATGGCGCTCAAAGCTACATAGACCAGCGCGGCGGCTATGATCGAAATGATGATCGACAGCCCCATCACGTTGAGACCATACCGGATCATGGCCGCTTTGAGCGTTGCCTCAGGCAGGACGATCTCGACGAACTCGAACGCAGGCTGGGCTTCACCGTCCCCTGCCGCGGGATGCCCTCGAACCAAAATCATGCGTCCGGGTGGAGCGAAGAAAACCGCAATCGCATCGGCAATAAGCCCAAGCCGGTAGGAAAGCCGCTCCAGAAAGCCTGCATCGGCAGGTTCGCGCAAGTCATACTTTGCGTCGACAACGAAGTCTCCTTCCGGGGGCAGCACGAGCTTTCGCATGCCGTTGGCCTTGATCGCGACAGAGCGCAGCTGCGCTGTGCTCAGGAGCTCGCTGCGAACACCTTCGGGAATGATTCCGCCAGGCGCAGCGTCAGCCGCCAGTGATGCCAATCGTGCAGCTGTCAGACGGTCCGTCAGCCACGTCAAACGGAAATTGGCGACGGATGGCACGAAGATCAGCACCTCCGCCAGCATGACGAACAGCGCCGTCAGATAGAGCAGCTTTGCCGGCAGCCCATACAGCAGCTTCTCCGACGCACCGTGCGCCGAAGTTTGGACGGGCATCACGCCGGTTTCGGGAGCCTTCCGGCCGCCAACCTCAGAAGAAACCGAGTCCTGCGGCACTCACGCCTCGAGCCTTCGCTAACCGAGCTTGGCCAGTAGCGAAACTACTCTACGCACAAGAGGGCTACCAGCCATCGTTGCATAATAACGCAAAGCAGCACGCTTGTTGATCTCTGAAAGGGTGGGATAGGGCGAAACCCAGCCGAGCATGGCCTTGATCTTGAGCCTCCGGGAGAGCGCAAGCGACCACATCTGAATGAGCTCACCCGCCTGCTCGCCGACGATACCTGCTCCCAGAATGCGCCCGCGCTTGTCCGTTATCACCTTAACGAAACCGCGGATGGCCCGTTCAGCCTGAGCCCTGTCGTTTTCGGAATACGGCCAGCGCAGCACTCGCACGTCGCCCTTAGTCCTGCGGGCCTCCTCCTCGGAAAGACCGACATAGGCGAGCTCAGGATCAGTGAACGTCACGCGCGGAATCAGCCTTTCATCAACCTTTGCCGGCAGCCGGAACAGTGCGCGTCGGATCACGATATCGGCGTGGTAGTTGGCCACATGCGTGAATTGCGGCCCCCCGGTGCAGTCGCCGATGGCGAAAATTCGCCGGTTCGAGGTGACGAGGCCTCGGTTCACCTTGATGCCGGAACCAGGATCGTACTTGACCTTGGCTGCCTCGAGGTTGAGGTCTGCGACGTTCGGACGGCGCCCTGTCGCAACGAGTAAGTGGGTGCCGTCGATCGTTTCGCTGGTTGAGCCCGTCTTGATCGTCACGCGGATCTCACCTTCGCGACCCCCAACTCGCTCGACGACCGCGTTTTCCCGAAGATCCAGGCCTTCCTGGCGCAAGGCATTGAAAACGTGGGTTGCGAGCTCGCGATCCTCCGATTGCAGAGCGGCTGCCGCTTCGAGGACCGTAACGCGGCTGCCAAGCCGCAAGTAGGCCTGCGCCAACTCTAGACCGATTGGACCGCCGCCTATGACGATGAGGTGCGGAATGTGGGAAGCGTTGTCGAAAATCGTTTCATTCGTAAAGAACGGGACCTCATCGAGACCGGCGATTGGCGGCACCACCGGCGACGAGCCTGTAGCGATGACGAATCGGCGCGCGCGGACACGATGCTCGCCCGCCTCGACCGTACGTTTGTCAACGAACCTTGCTTTGGCCTGGATCACGCGTACGCCGAGACCGGTGAAGCGCTCGACGGAATCATTGGGTGCGATCTCCGCGACGACGCCACGGATATGATCTCGGACGCTTTGCCAATTAACGCTTGGCGAGACAGCCTCGATACCGAAGCTCTCGCTGGTGCGCATGATGTGCGCGCGCTTCGCCACGGCGAGCAACGCCTTCGAGGGCACACAGCCGTAGTTGAGGCAGTCTCCGCCCATCTTGTGCTTCTCGATGAGCACGACACTCCGGCCCAGTGCAGCGCCGGCAGCTGCTACGGACAATCCACCCGATCCCGCACCAATCACGCATAAGTCGGCAGTGATCACATCGCTGCTGCTGGCCGAGAGCACAACCGGTGCCCCGCTGCCAGCTCCGCTCCTACTTTTCAGCATGCCGCTTGTTCCACTTCTTCACTGCCACCGGGATGAGCGCCACTATGCCGAGGAGCACGAATGCAGCGATGAGCTCCGGCGTGATGAGTGCGCCAGCGTCGACAGCATATGCGCATTGGTTCTTCTCATCAGCCGTTTCCAGACAAGCTTTGTAGAGCTGATTCTGCGCCTCTATGACACTTCCAAGCCCCGAGCCGGCCACAGAAAACGCCAGCGTGGCTGGCATGATCCCGAAGAACGTTCCGACCACAAAAGTCTTCAGAGGAACGTTGAGTAAAGCCGGCACCAGATTTACGATGAAGAATGGAAAGAGCGGCACAAGGCGCAAGAAGAGCATGTAGCTCAGCGCGTTTTCCCGAAACCCTTGGCTGAGCCTTTCGACCCATGGGCCCATCTTCGCGACGAGAGGCCTTCCGACGGACGTTCTCGCGATGAGAAAGATGATGGTCGCGCCGATTGTGGCGGCTACGACGGTGGCCAGAAAGGCAAGCTGCCAGCCGAACAGCAGCCCTCCCGAAACAGTCATGACCAGCCCACCCGGCAGCGAGAGCGCCACCACTGCAACGTAGATCATGACATAGAGGAGCACCGCCGTGACGATGTGGGCTCCGATAAAGCTGCGTAGCGCCTCGTAATGAAGACCGATCGTCTCGAAACTCAGAAGCTTGTGCCACCCCAGCCCATAGGCCAAGACCGTGGCTGCCACCAGCAACGCAAGCGGCACCAGACGGCGAGCCGTCGATCGCGACTGTTCAGGCGTTTGCGTCATGAATTTGCCGCCAGTGACTATGGACTGAATGTGGGGTGCGCAGCCGGAATCGGCAGCTGAATGCCTTTACCCCTGCAGCTCTCGGCAACCGTCGGGGATACGCCACATCCGCCGGCTTTACCCTTCGGGCCTACTCTTCCGACTGCATAAAGCGCGTCGGCGCGCCGACTGAAAAGAACGGAAGGTTCAAGATCGCGTGAATCCTGCGTAAAGAAGCCTCGAGGTGAAGAGATCGACGCCCCGCGGCCGAATTGACTTGCTGCGAGGTGCCGCCTATAAGCACGCCGTCTTCTATCCAAGCATCACGAGGGCAGCTGAAACCGTGATCGCTCGGGTGACCTGCACGTGGTGAGCCGTTCGGGTCTCTCCGCTCGGCCAGCCCGTGATCGACTGCCATACGGAGAGAGAACGTGAAACGCACCTACCAGCCGAGCCGCCTGGTTCGTAAGCGTCGCCACGGTTTTCGCGCGCGCATGCGCACGGCCGGGGGCGCCAAGGTTATCGCGCGCCGGAGGGCCAAGGGCCGCAAGCGCCTCTCCGCCTGATGGTGAGGGCCGCCGCGAGCGGCATGTCTCAGCCCTAAGATGGTGCGGGCCGTGGGGCTGACGACACTCAAACGGCGGGCGGAGTTCCTCCGAGTGAGAGGCGGCCTGAGATGGAGCACACCAACTCTTGTGCTCGAAGCAAAAGCGCGGGATCGCGACTCGTTGGCGGGAGAGGAGGTGCAAGGCGCCCGATTTGGCTACACCGTAAGCAAGAAGATTGGCAAAGCCGTCGTGCGCAACCGCCTTCGGCGGCGTCTCAAGGCTGCGACCAGGGAACTCATAGAGCTTGCACGCCCGGGGTACGATTACGTCATTATAGCTCGGAACGATGCCGCCGTCCGGCCATACGCAGAGCTCAAGGCGGACTTAGCACAGGCACTCTCGCGCATCCACCGCACGACTCGAGCCAAGCGGCGGCGATAGCGAGATTCTGCCAGACGCGACCTGCTGCCTCTTTCCCTGGCCGCAAAAAGCCGGCAGACACGCCTGAGCCGATTGATTGAGGGCATAGTCGAGGGTCCATGCAACAGCCCGATACACAGAAGAACCTGCTGATCGCGATTATCCTGTCCATCGCGGTCCTCTTGGGCTGGCAGCTTCTGGTTGGCCCACCCCAGCCTCATCGGGAGCAGGCTCAGCCGGCGCCGACCGATACCGTCCCATCACCGGGCGCGTCCCCCGATGCCGCTGCGCCCTCCGCACCGGGAACAGGGGCGCCCTCGGCACCCCCAGTTGCTGCCACTCGTGAGTCAGCCCTCGCAGCATCCCCGCGCGTTGCAATCGACACGCCATCGGTCCGGGGCTCGATCGCGCTCAAGGGTGGACGCATCGACGACCTCATCCTGAAGCGCTACCGGGAGACTGTCGATCCCAATAGTCCAAACATCGTGCTGCTCTCGCCAGCAGACGGGCCGAATGCCTACTTCGCTGAGCACGGTTGGGTAGCCCCGGCAGGTACAAACCTGGCTTTGCCGGGCCGGGATACGGTATGGCAGGTGGAGCGGCCTGGTCCGCTGACCCCAACCAATCCCGTCACCCTCGTCTGGGATAATCAGCAGGGCCTGATCTTCCGCCGCACGATCTCGGTCGACGACCGGTACATGTTCAAGGTGACGGACTCGGTCGAGAACAGGACCGGGGCGGACGTCACCCTCTATCCCTACGCCAGGCTGCGGCGGGAGGGCACGCCGGTGGTGCAGGGTTTCTTCATCTTGCACGAAGGCTTGATCGGCGTGCTCGGCGATGCCGGATTGCACGAAATCACATATTCGGATGCGTTGAAAACCGACGGCGGCGCCACCGTCAATGACGCCAAGGGTGGCTGGCTCGGGATCACCGACAAGTACTGGGCTGCCACGCTCATCCCCAACCAGAACACCGCCTACAATGCCAGGATGATCGGCCGACCTGCGAGTGCAGGGCAGCCGGAGTTCTATCAGGCCGACTATATGCTCCCGGCAACTGTCGTCCCGGCTGGCGGCCAATCGAGCGTCGAAGGCATGCTGTTCGCCGGCGCACGCGAAGTCGGCACGGTGCAGAATTATGCTGATACCTTCAACATCAAGCAGTTCGATCTGCTGATCGATTGGGGCTGGTTCTACTTTATCACCAAGCCGCTCTACTACCTCATCAACTGGTTCTACGGCCTGCTTGGCAACTTTGGATTGGCCATCCTAGCGGTCACCGTTGTTGTAAAAGCAGCCTTCTTCCCACTCGCCAACAAGTCCTACGAGTCCATGGCGAAGATGAAGAAGCTGCAGCCCGAGATGGAGCGCATCCGGGACCGCTACAAGGATGACCGCATGCGTCAACAGCAGGAGCTGATGGCGCTCTATCAGAAGGAAAAGATCAATCCGCTGGCCGGCTGCCTGCCGATCCTGATCCAGATCCCGGTGTTCTTCGCGCTGTACAAGGTGCTGTTCGTCAGCATCGACATGCGCCATGCGCCGTTCTTCGGCTGGATCAAGGATCTTTCCGCGCCCGACCCAACCTCGATCTTTAACCTGTTCGGTCTCCTGCCGTTTGGGGTGCCCGAGTTCCTACAAATCGGTGCTTGGCCCGTTATCATGGGCATTACGATGTGGCTGCAAATGCAGCTCAATCCGCAGCAGCCGGACCCCATTCAGCAGAAGATCTTCAACTGGATGCCGGTGTTGTTCACCTTCCTGCTGGCAGCCTTCCCGGCCGGACTTGTCATCTACTGGGCGTGGAACAACGTGCTGTCGCTGGCTCAGCAATGGGTGATCATGAAGCGCCAAGGCGTCGAGGTGCCCATTGCGGACAATCTGAAACGGAATTTCGCACCTATCATCAAGCTCGTCACGGGCAAGAAGTCCGTTAACGCCCAATCGGCAAAGTCTGGGCCAACGGGAAAGGACAAGGACAAGCAGCCTCAAGCGGCACCCAAGCAAGCAGAGTCGACGCAGCCGGCCAACATCTCGGAAGCGACCAGCAACTCAGCCGCTGAAGGTGAAAGCGCAGAGCCAACCCAGGTCGCGCGCAAAGCTAAAGGGTAGCGGTTAGCCGTAGGAGGCAACGATGGGGCCCCCGCGGCACAAAACACCAGTTGTGACGAGCGAGACTGAGGCAGCGAGCCCCGATTGGATCGCAGCCGGGGCTGCTCTGTTCGGCCGTCCATGGGTCTTCGTACGTGGCGTGCCAGCGTTGGAGTTTCTGCCTGAAGCAGACCGGCCCGAAATAGCGTTCGCAGGCCGCTCCAACGTCGGAAAGTCCAGTCTCATCAACGCGGTTGTCGGCCAGCACGGTCTGGCTCGCACGTCGAGCACACCCGGACGCACCCAGGAACTGAATTTCTTCGCCACAGCAGATGTGCCGCTCTACATCGTCGATTTGCCGGGCTACGGCTTCGCGCAGGCTCCCAAGCAAAAGGTCAAAGCCTGGATAGAGCTCGTGCGGGCGTATCTCAGTGGCCGCCCCACCCTGATGCGTGTTTTCCTGCTGATCGATTCACGGCACGGGATCAAGCCGCCGGATCGCGAAATCATGCAGCTTCTCGATGGAGCCGCTGTCTCCTATCAGATCGTTCTGACCAAAGCGGATAAGCCGAACCGCAGCCAACTGGAAGCCGTGGTTAGCGCCACTCGCGCCGCTATCGCTTCTCATACGGCTGCCCATCCGGACATTATCGTCACTTCGGCGACGAAAGGTATGGGGATCGATCTATTGCGGGCAACGATCGCCGAATTGTATCAGACGACCCGCGCGGCCTGAGATCGGCCGTCAGATCAAACCAATCTGCGTCAGCAGCGCGCTGCCGAAGTCCCAAATTCCCTCGCCGAATCGGGCCAGAATTGCGCCCAGCCCGGCCGCCGCAATCCAGCCGCCCCACTGGATCGCCACCTTCTGGTAGTTGGTCCGGACTTTCACTTCGATGACCTGGTCAGGCAGCGCCGTCTCAGCTGCCAACCCATCCGCACCGACCGTGCGGGCAGAAACGATGAGTTGTAGCCGGGCCTTGCCAGGGCGCTGCGGCGTTACGATCCAGCGCCAGCTTGCGTAGTCATCCGACAGAAGACCGAGGGTGTTCTCGATCCACTGGGTCTCCGGGGAAGCCGTTTCGATCCAGAAGCCGCCCTCCGGCGCGCGCAACCGCACGGACATCGCTTTCGTCACAACGACATCGTGCCGATAGGCAGTGCCTGACCCCTGAAGGCGTTCGGCGAGCGCTCTTACTTGCGCCTTGGGAACCCTGACCTCGACAAGCTCCGGCACAAGAGCGGTCATTCGGCGCGGGATGTTCTCGGCCAGCTGGCCAACGAAGACTTCCACGCCGGCAGACATCTCATTGCCGAAGGCTGCCTTCGGAGGAGGTGGTGGCGCGGAAGCAGACCAGGACGCCTCTCTTGGAGAATGAGGCGGAGGAGCGGGGTGTGCTCGCGGAGCACCCTGCGCGGGCTGCTGAGCCATGGGAGGTGGTGGCGGAGGTCGTCTCGCGCCAGGGTCGCGCGGAGCTTGCGGCCAATGGTACCCGTCCACTGAAGCATGACGGGGCCAGTCGAGCCTTGGCGCAGGAGACGGCCCGCGCGGATCGGAACCTTGGGGAACCGTATATGAGCCTCCGAGGTGATCCGAGCCATGCGAGGGGTAAGGTTGCACCCCATGTGGAACGGAGGGGCCCATCGGCGGGGCATCACGACCATGCCCGCCGGAGTCAGACCGTGGCATGTTGCGAGGCAAGCTCTCCAGCTCTGCGCTGGGCTGCGGACCAGGCTCAACATCGGCACCCGGACGAGCAGCGGGATGCGGCTGATAATTTGGATAGTGGCTGTCCGAAAAATCTCGAGTTCCAGCGGCGCGGACGGAATCCGGCGCAGCCGGACTCTCACTAGGCTGACGTGCACCATTCATCCCGGCCGCAACGCGCCGCCGCGCCGCAGCGAGAATATTCTCAATTGTTGAGCCCGTTTGGGCATTCCGCTGATCGTGGGCGGAAGATGACCCCTGCGAAATTTGCCCCTCGGTCCCAGAGCGCGGCGGTGAAGCTTCCACTTGAGGGCCTGACGAGACGGTCCCCGACTGCTGCGAGGGCCCTCCTTGCTGTCCAGGCTCTGGCGCTGGTTGAGTCGGCGACTGCCCTCCACCGCGTGCCGCTGCATTTGCCCTTTGCAGAGCCTTTATCGCCTCGTCAAACGTCAGTCCCTGATCGCGCAGCATGCTTGCCGCTGCGCTTTGGCCATCCCCAACGATCGCTGCGAGGACGATGGCACCGTTCACCTCCCGGCGTCGACTTTGCCTGGCCGCGGCTGCGGCATACTCCACGATGCGGATCAGCTCCGGGGCAGCTGCCGGGTCAGACGGTTCACCTGGCGATAAGCGCTCAACCGATTCTGCAAGGTAGCTGGAGACATCTCCTGTCAGCCGATCGAGGTCGACTTGGCAGGCGCGCAAGACGTTGGCTGCGTCCTTGTCCGTAATCAGAGCGAGGAGCAAATGTTCCAAGGTGACTGTGCGGTGGGACTGGCTCTTGGCATAGTCCAACGCACGCGCGAGCGTCATCGCCAGGTCGCGCGACTTCGGCACCCAGCTTAATGCTTCGGCGTACGGCTGCGACATCCAGGCTCCCCTTCCGGCTCCAAACGACTGCGAGATAGGAGCCGGCCCCACCCTCATTGTCAGGCGAATCTGCTCGTCTCATGGCGAGATTAGCCCATCGGGCGGCTGGTCGCACGCTCCACCACTGGCCAGGTCGTCACGAACAAAAAAGTCGCGAGCCCCTGGCGGTAGAACCTCTTGGAAAGTCGTTGTGGGGTGGCGCTGAGCCGCTATAACTGCACTCGCCAGTCAGGCAAGGAAAGACGCGATATGGCCGGCAGAACTAGCAATCCGCAAAGCTCTGGTGCAAATGGCACCATCTCGGCGCACTCGAAGGCGCAGATTTTGGCCGAGGCGCTCCCCTATCTGCAGCGCTATGATAACCAGACGGTTGTCATCAAGTTCGGCGGGCATGCGATGGGCGATGAGGCGCTGGCCGACGCCTTCGCTCAGGACATCGTGTACCTCAAATTGTCCGGCGTGAACCCGATCGTGGTGCACGGCGGCGGGCCGCAGATCGCGGCCATGCTCAACAAGCTCGAGATCAAGTCGGAGTTCGTCAATGGCCTCCGGGTCACGGACAAGCCGACGGTCGAGGTGGTCGAGATGGTGCTCGCCGGCGCCATCAATAAGCAAATCGTTTCAGCCATCAATCGGCAGGGTGGCAAGGCCGTTGGAATCTGCGGCAAGGATGCCAATCTCATGATTGCCCGCCGGATCACGGAGATGCCGGATCCGGAATCGAACATCATGAAGGCGGTCGACATCGGCTACGTGGGTGTCCCCGAGGAGGTCAATCCCCACATCGTGGAGGTGATCTCGAATTCCGACCTCATCCCAGTTATCGCCCCGGTCGGCGTCAGCCGCGACGGCCAAACGCTCAACATAAACGCCGATACCTTTGCGAGCGCGCTGGCCGCAAAGATGAAAGCAAAGCGGCTGCTGCTGCTCACGGACGTCGAAGGCGTGCTGGATAAGGACAAGAAGCTGATTCCAGAGCTTTCTGTTGCCAAGGCCCGCGAGCTGATCCGGAACGGGACCATCACTGGCGGTATGATCCCCAAGATCGAGGGTTGCATCGAGGTCGTTGAGGCCGGTGTCGAAGCAGTGGTCATCATCGACGGCCGCGTGCCGCACTGCGTGCTTCTAGAGCTCTTTACCGAGCATGGGGTTGGCACGCTGGTCGGAAAGTCGGAGGAACCTACCGTACCATGAGCACGGCGGCGCCCAGCCCCGCTGCGCGACGACACCGGCGTGGGTTCGACAAGACGACGACCTGGATTTTCGATCTCGACAACACGCTCTACCCGGCCGACTGCAATCTATTCGCCCAGGTCGACAAGCGCATGGGCGAGTTCATCGCCCAGTATCTTGGGGTGTCTCTTGAGCAAGCTCGTCATCTTCAGAAGACATACTACCGCCAATACGGCACCACGCTCTGCGGCCTGATGCAGGTCCACAAATTGGATCCCCAACCCTTCTTGGAGTACGTCCACGACATCGATCTATCCGTCGTGCCCGAGCACCCGGAGCTGGCGGCTGCCATCGAGAAGCTTCCTGGCCAGCGACTGATTTTCACCAACGGCTCACGCCGGCACGCGGAGCGGGTGGCGGAGAAGCTGGGCGTGCTCCATCTGTTCGATGACATTTGTGACATTGCCGCCTGTGAGTACGTACCGAAGCCTAGCCCCGACGCTTTCGATCGTATGATTCGCCGGCACGGGGTTGAGCCGGAAAAAGCGGCGATGTTCGAGGACATGCCGCAGAACCTTGAAACCCCACACGCTCTGGGCATGACAACGGTGCTCGTTCATTCGAGCTACTATGACCATCCAATTCAGCTCGCGATTCGTCAGTGGCGTGAGCCGCCGGAGCACATCCACCACATGACGGATGATCTCGCGAGCTTCTTAGAGCGAGCCGTCGCCAAAGCCGACAACTGAGCACAGCAGGTCACGCCATCGTCCCGTTGAATTGTTGAGCCAAGGACGAAGAGCTTGGCTTCCGCATGCGATTGGGCGAAAACCCTCCTACCACGTCGCATGCGCGAGTGATCTGGCGAGGGAGGGGAGCCGTGCTTGAAGGGCAGCCCACGAGGGACCGGCAGGGAGGCATCGGCTGGTACGTCAGCTTTGCGCTCATTGCCGTAGTGGCTTTCGTCGCAATTGGAGCGGCTACCGGGCAGGATGCACTTGCCGCCGCCGCTCGCGTGCTGTGGAATGCCTTTGCCTTCGTCATCAACGCGGTCATTCGCGTATTCGGGAGCTTGCTCGGCCTTCTGGCAAAAGGCGTCGGATGGCGGCGCCTGTCGCGCGTCGCGAACACGATTTGCGGTATCGGTCTCGGGTATGCTGCCAGTGTGGTGCTCAGCGAGGAAAAGGTTCAAAAGGCACGAGGCTGGCGCGAAAAACTGAGGGCGGCCATCGCCTCCATTAGAGACCGCTGGCAAGCGCTGCACTTATTCTGGAAGTTGGTGATCGTGGCTGCACTGATCGCCAGTCAGGTCTATCTCCACACCATGCTTATCGTTTTCCCGATCGCCTTCCTCGTTCCCGTGGTGCGGCGGCTCTGGGTGCGGCTTGCCGATTTGCTCTTCGGGGCGTGGTACTGGAAGAAGTTCGGCGCAAAGCACCGGAAGATGGTGGCATGGCTGCGGACCTTGCCCGTGATCCGCAACATCATCGGTTGGGCGCGCATCACACGAATTCGATACCTTACCGCCTGGCGGCTATGGAAATACCATCCTCGTTATCTCGACCCCGTCACGGGCAAGCGGCAAGTCGATTTGATCGAACCCCTGCGTTTGTGGTGGCGCAACGAGCTCGACGGATACATCGGTCGCCCGCTCCTGGCAGGGAAGATGCATCGGCCAGACCTGCTATCCCCGGCTTCGCTGGCAGCCTCCCAACCAGATGCGCAGCCGGTTAGCCACACGCGCACCATCCCGGTTGATCCCGCTCCAGAAACTGGAAGAACCGCTGCTGCAGGCGGTTAACTAAGCTCTTGAAGGAATTCTCAATTCGCTAGCGCTTACCATCGCGCTGGGCACGTCAGGGCGCGCAGGTACCAATTTCGCTCTAAGGAACCTGGCGGGAGGGGGACTTGGCCCAATCTCTCAGGCTCTGGAGCGATGGTGAGAATGTTCAAGCTGTTTTCTCGCTACCCTGCACTCTTGCGAACTCTGCTCACCATTCTCGACACAAAGTGCTGGAGATCTGATCAACGCGAAGACGGGCAGGAGGCGGAGCATGGGCAAGAGCAACCCCGCGCGACCCTAGGCCAACTGCCGCTTCATACGACGGGCTCCGCCAGCGACCTGACTTGCCCACCAGAGCGTTATGGGGGACCGGCGTTACTTCACGACAAGAGGCGAACTCACCCTCTCATCAGAGGGCGTAGGAAAAGTTTGACGGGTAAGCGTATCCTGATTGCAGAGGACGACCCCATCAACGCACGGCTCATCCAGTGCATGATCCACCGGGCCGGTTGCAAGAGCATGCTCGCCAGCACCGGCAAAGCCGCCGTAGACGCCGCACGCGCCAGTCTCGGTGGAACGGGGCCCACGATCGACTTGATACTGATGGATGTCCATCTGCCTGATCTCGACGGCCTCGCTGCTGCACGGCAAATCCGTCGACTGAGCGATGAGCTGGCCAGCTGTGGACAGCTGACCATGAGGCGACCACCGCTGATTGCCATCACGGCCAATGCTTTCGCCGAGGATCGTCGGGCTTGCCTGGAAGCAGGGATGGATGACTATCTTGCCAAGCCTTTCTCATGGATCGAGTTTCAGGCGCTGCTGGTCCGCTGGCTTTCGGACGGGCGCCGGAATGGCAAGGGTTCCGAGCGAAACGTTCGCGCAGCGTGACCGCCGTCAACAGGCCGCTGTGCTATTGCCGAATTGTCATAGTCATATACTAATGGTTAATCTTAGGTCCGCACCGACGCGGCTCTTGACGCCACGCCTGGAGAGGGTTGCGACTTCTGGATGAAGCTGAATGCGCAGCGAAATAGGAAGCGCTGGTCGCGCAGCCCAAGGGCGGGTGCGATCGCCCAGGGGCTATTGATGCTCGGATCCGCAGCCCGTCAACGCATCCCGCGATTCGGCATAACCTCACGTCGGCGCCCAGAAAAAATTTATGGCCGGATCGGCAGCCTGGAGGTTCGGCTCGCCCAGAGCTGGGCTGACATCAGATGCGCGCAGAAATTGCGCTACGACGTCTTCTACAACGAGATGTCGGCGCGGGCCAACTTCACCACACAGTTGCGGGGCCGCGACGAGGACCCCTACGACGCAATCTGCGACCATCTCCTGGTCGTCGATACCTCACGCTCGCAGGCTAACGGCCGCCGCGAGTGGGGTCGGCGAAAGCCATACGTCGTCGGAACCTACCGCGTATTGCGCCAGGAGGTCGCCCAGCGGAAGCTCGGCTTCTACACGCAGGGCGAATACGACATCGCCAAGTTGATCGCTCGAAGGCCGGACCTTCGGTTCATGGAGCTGGGGCGCAGCTGCGTCCTGAAGCCTTACCGCAACAAGCGCACGGTGGAGCTGCTCTGGCACGGGCTCTGGACCTACGTCCGCGAGCACAAAGTGGACGTCATGCTGGGGTGCGCCAGCTTCGAGGGTGTCGACCCCGATGCACATGCCATGGCGCTGTCGTTCCTCCACTACTATGCGTTGGCACCGGAGGAGTGGCGGGTGCGAGCCCACGATCACCTGTTCGTTCCAATGGACCGTTTGCCGAAGGAGGCAGTCGACCCGCGCGCGGCTCTCAAGGCCATGCCGCCGCTCATCAAGGGGTACCTCCGGCTTGGCGCTGTGGTCGGCGAAGGCGCGGTCATAGATCACCAGTTCGGAACGACGGACGTGCTGATCGTGCTGCCGGTGGAGCGGATCGATCCGCGCTATTTCGACCACTTCGGCGCACCCGATGAAGAGGGTTGCCGCGTTGGGCTCGATCGTAGGGCCGACGGCGTCGAAAAATCTTCGCGGGGAGCACGAGCCACGGACGAACTCACGGAGAGACCGCAGTAAACGGCTTCACCCCGTAGCTGACGAGTTCTTCCGCGCAGATTCTATCGCCGGGATTATTTTCGTCTCGAGCGCCTCTGGCGAAATTGGCCCCACGTGCTTGTAGATGATCCGTCCCTCGCCATCGACGACGAAGGTCTCCGGAATCCCGTAGACACCCCAATCGATTGCAGTGCGGCCGTTCTCATCGACACCAACGGCCCGGTAAGGGTTGCCGTAGTGGCCAAGGAAGCGGCGTGCAGCCGTTGCCTGGTCCTTGTAGTTGACGCCGTACAGGTCGACGCCGGTTCGGCGCACCATCTCGACAAGAACGGGATGCTCTTGCACGCACGGCACGCACCAGGAGGCCCAGAAATTGACGACTGATGGCTTCCCGCGGCCGAGGTCATCGTGGCCAAAGCCGGGCACCGGCGAGCCATTGTCCACAAGTCCGGGGAGCGGCTTCAGCGAAAATTCCGGGGCACTCTTACCGATCAGCGCGGACGGGAGGCGGGACGGGTCGCCGGTCTTCAAAGCGAAGGTGAACATAAGTGTGAGCGCCGCAAATATGATGAGCGGCGCAACAAGCCAACCCAAGCGACGCCGCTGTTTACGAGCGGGCACGCCGGATGATTGCTGATTCGCCACGGTACCGTCAGGCATGGCGTTATGCCGATCCATTGCCACGGTCAGCCGCGCGAGCCGAGCGCCGCCGGACCCCGCGCGCTTCGAAATCATCGAGCTGGCGCTGCTGATACCGTCCATCCGCGATGAGCCATGCGATCATGACCGCGAGGACAAGCGCGACCACACCATATGAGGCCCAGATGAACGCGGCGTGAGGTCCGAGATCCATACCGCTACTCCGCAGGTCTGGCTTCGAGACGAACGGCTCGTTCCACTTCGGCCATCGTCAACGACCTGACCCGCCGCCGCAAAATCTCGTTGCGCATGGCTTTGAGGTGCATGGCGACGAACAAGAGCGTGAACCCTGCAGCCATCACCAGCAACGGGATGAGGATCGAGGGATGTATCGCCGGTCCCCCTATCCTGAGCACGCTGGCCGGCTGATGAAGTGTATTCCACCACTCGACCGAGAAACGGATCACCGGCAGGATAACGACCCCCACAAGCCCGAGCACGGCCGTCAGCTTGCCTGCCAGTACCGGGTCCTCATCGAGGGCTGAACGCAGCGCAATCAAGCCGATATAGAGGAAAAACAAGATCAACACCGAGGTGAGCCGCGCATCCCAGACCCAATAGGCGCCCCACATGGGCTTGCCCCACAAGGCCCCGGTGATGAGCGCCAAGAGCGTGAAGGCCGCTCCGATGGGCGCGGCTGCCTTGGCCGACACGTCGGCAAGCGGGTGGCGAAATACCAGAAGGCCGAAGCTCGATACGGCGATGATCAAATAGCCCATCATCGCCAGCCATGCCGCCGGCACGTGGACGAACATGATCCGGACAGTCTCACCCTGCTGATAGTCAGGCGGCGCCACGAAGAAGGCGAGATAAAGCCCGTACGCCAGCGTCAAAGCGGCTAGCCCCGAAAGCCAGGGCAGAAGCCGCTCGGACAGCTCCATGAACCGCGTCGGGTTGGCCAACCTTTGGGTGAGCGTCTGCATGGCACAGATCTAGGCCCTCCCTGCGCCCCACGCAAACCGGTTCTACGTCGCGGGTTGGCAACCTGACATTGCCAATCGTCAAGACGAGCCGCTTTGCGCCAGTTGGACTGCGACCATCACCCAAGCTGTGCCCGGAGTGCAGCGGCGGCGGCGATTGGGCCGATGACCAAGGAGGCGATCGTCACGGCCGATAACAACAGCAAGGAGGCCTCCAGGCTACCCGGTGGAGTCACAACGGCGCTGACGGCTGAGATCCCGAAGATCAGGGTCGGAATATACAAGGGCAGCACCAGGAGAGCGATGAGCAGGCCCCCACGCCGGCTCCGCAGCGTCAACGCTGCACCCACGCTGCCGAGAAAACTGATCGCTGGTGAGCCGACAAGCACCGTCGCAACAAGCACTGGATAGGCCGCCAGCTCCAAGTTGAGCAGCAGTCCCAGAATTGGTGTCAGGATCGCAAGCGGCAGGCATGTGGAGATCCAGTGCGCGAGCGCCTTGGCAGCGACTATGAGTTCCAACGGCAGCGGTACCGTTACGAGAACCTCCAGCACCCCCTCTTCCTGATCCACATCGAACATGCGACCGAGAGAGAGGAGCGCGGCCAGCAGGAGCCCGATCCACAGCACGCCTGGGGCAATTCGCGAGAGGAGCTGCAAGTCGGGCCCTAGTCCGAGCGGCATCAACGTGATGACAACAAGATAAAAGCCGAGGGCCGTACCGGTTGCCCCACCCTCGCGCACCGCCAGCAGCAGGTCGCGTTGTACCAGCGTCCGGAAGCTCTTCATGCCTCATCCGCGGCAAAGCCAAGCCGCAGCTCCCGCGAGCGGGCGACGCCGAGGTCAAGGTGCGTCGCTGCTATGACAATGCCTCCGGACGAAACGTGCTCGTCTATCGCGCCGGCCAGCACCGCGGTCGACCGGGCGTCCAGCGAAGTCGACGGCTCGTCGAGCAGCCAGAGCGGCCGGAACACGAGCAGGAGCCGCGCCAAAGCCAGCCGCCGCTTCTGCCCGGCGGATAGATAACCCGCAGGAATGCTTGCGAGCGAAGCTAAGCCAAGCCGGTCCAGCGCTCCAAGGACTCGATCGTCAGACCCGCCAAGGTACCTCGACCAAAAGCGCAGGTTCTCCTCGACCGTTAGCGAGGCTCGGATGCCGTTGAGGTGGCCGACATAGTGGACACGCTCCGTCAGCTCCTCCTCACCGGCAAATCGGATGTGGCCCGAAGCGGGCGACAGAAAACCGGCAATTGTTCTCAGCAGGGTTGTCTTGCCCGAACCGTTTGGGCCGCGAACCAGCAGAGCCTCACCCGGCGCCACCGCAAACGACAGATCCGAAAGGACTCGCCGCCCGCCCCGCTCTACCGAGAGGTTGGTGACTTCCAGACCGGCTCCGAAACCCCGTTCCGGCCCAATCGTGTTCTCGTCAGCCAATTCAATCTGTCTTCCAGCTGATCACCTTGCCAAGCGCACGACCCTCCGTGACGACACACGTACTGGTCCTGGCCTAGGCGGGGATATATAAGGAGCACGCTTCTATCGACGCTAGCGCAAAAACGGGATTGTTCCCTCCGCCGGCGCTCCGGCGGCGCGGCTGTAATTGCTCGGATGGAGGACAGAACGTGACCGCGCAAGAACCCGTGTCGTTGGACAGCTTCAAAAGCCGCAAGACACTCACCGTCGACAACAAGACATACACCTACTTCTCGCTGCCGGATGCGGAGCGGAATGGCCTCAATGGCATTTCCCGTTTGCCGTACTCGATGAAGGTGCTGCTGGAGAACCTTCTCCGCCATGAGAACGGCCGCTCGGTAACGAAAGACGACATCGCAGCCATTTCGGCCTGGCTCGACAATCGCGGCAAGGTCGAGAAGGAGATCGGCTTCCGGCCCGCCCGCGTGCTGATGCAGGACTTCACGGGCGTGCCAGCGGTCGTGGACCTCGCGGCCATGCGCGATGGCATGCAGGCGCTGGGCGGCGATCCGCGGAAGATCAACCCGCTCGTCCCCGTCGATCTCGTCATCGACCACTCGGTGATCGTGGACGAGTTCGGCACGC
>QGVC01000613.1 GCA_003242645.1 Pseudomonadota bacterium | reverse complement strand
CCTCCTGACACTGCCGACGCTCCTACGACGGGGTTATTCGAAAGCAATTGCTTGTGGAACGATCTGTGCCTCCGGCACTCTCGGGCAGATTATTCCGCCGAGTCTCGTCCTCATCTTACTCGCTGATATCCTCGGCGAGTCCGTCGGAACAATGTTTGCAGCCGCCATGATTCCAGGGCTGGTTCTGGCCGGAATTTATGTGGTGACACTCATAGCGGTCGGATTGCTGCGTCCCGACCTCGTGCCTCCGATTGACGCCGGAGAGCGAGCGGCGATGTCTTCGAGAGAGCTCGCCAAGAAGGTCGTCATTGTTGTGTTGCCACCGCTTGGTCTGGTTATTGCCGTGCTTGGCTCGATCATCGGTGGGGTCGCAGCACCAACGGAGGCGGCCTCGATGGGGGCGATAGGATCGCTACTTATCGTGATTCTCGCGGGCAAGTTCTCTTTCCGGTTGCTCGACGAAGTTGCCCGCGCAACGCTCCTGATTTCGGCAATGGTGTTTTTCATCCTAATTTGCGCTCAGGCATTCGGCCTCGCCTTCCGCGGCCTTGGTGGTGAGCAACTCGTGGTGCGGATGTTCGAATGGGTGCCAGGAGGTGTCACCGGCGGTATCGTATTTTTGATGGCTCTGCTCTTCGTGCTCGGTTTCTTCCTGGAATGGATTGAAATCACTTACGTCGCAGTCCCGCTTTTCCTCCCATTTTTCATCCAGAACAATGTCGATTTGGTCTGGCTTGGCACGATGATTTGCCTGAACCTCCAGACCTCATTCTTGACACCTCCTTTCGGTTGGGCGCTGTTCTTTCTCAAAGGGGTAGCCCCGAAGGGCGTCACGACGCTCGATATCTACCGAGGCGTCGTGCCGTTTATCGGGCTGCAAGTCCTCGCACTCGTTCTCCTGTTCTTCGTACCTGATTTGGCAACCTGGCTACCGCGAGCAATCGGCTGGTAGGTCTGGTCAAGACGTTAAAGGACCCGCTTCGGTCAGCAGGCGAGCTGCAATTGCGGCTCGTGCCACACGCGATTGGATTACGGATCGATCGAGCTTGACGGAAATCTCCAGTTATGTAACTCAGCAGACAGACTAGAGCGATTTACTCTGGCGGCTTATTTCATACCGAAGCGTTGATCGTTCTGGTTGCAAAGCGAATTTTTTGCCAGATTGGTGCAGAGGCCCATTTATGGATATTTCTCGCCGGGATCTTTTTAAGCTGGCGTTGGCCGGGGGATGTCTTCACACTGTCAGCTCAGTTGGGTTCGCGGCACCTGCGCTTACGCAGAGCGAACCGTTGACGACGGTTGCCTTGGACAATGGACTGCGTGTCCATTGCTATCGCAACGCATCCCGGTACATCAGCGCGGCTCTGATTCTGCGAAGCAAGGAAATCGGTGCGCACGGCGGCTTGGCACATATTCTGGAACACACATCATTCACCGGGGCTGCTGGCAATATGACCGCCGCCGAACTGAAGCAGAAGCGGCGGGCCTTGATACAAGACAGCAACGCGATGACCTCTCCCGGAAAGCTGGAGTGGTACGCGACGTTCCTGCCGAAGTATGCCTCTGAGGCGCTTCACTTGCTGGCTGTGACGTGCCTCGATCAGAAGTTTGACCAGGAAACTGTCAAGAGCGAGGCACGGGTCGTCTTGGAGGAGCTGCTGCTGGATAAATACAGCAGCGAGGGGGCAATCAAGAGGCGGTTCAACTCGATCATCTACGGAAAAGACCATCCTTATGGAAAGGACACGCTCGATTCGGAGTTGGCCGTCGCCAAAATGCCCGTCCGCAAGCTGGCAGAGGAGCTACGACGCTATGCGGACATGATCCGCCTCCCCGCCAACATGGATCTTTTTCTCGTGGGCAATGTCGAACCCCATCAAATATGCGACTTGGCGAACGTGCATTTTGGGAAATGTCCGTATGCTTCTGGACCGATGTTGAACGTTCCGCGGGTCGAGCGGACCCACACCCACACGAGAATGTCCGGGATAGCGAGCAACCTCAGCCGTCCGATGGGGGAGATCCGGATCGCGTGGAATACAGGTG
>QGVC01000612.1 GCA_003242645.1 Pseudomonadota bacterium | reverse complement strand
CAATGGCACCCGTATCTATCTTTGCGCTCTCCCGACCCGGCAAGACCCCAACCCTCCTTCTATGTGCGTTACAACCCGGCCCCCCCCCCCCAAATTTCCCCGTGACGGAGGAAGATCCCGCCACAGCGAGGCTGCCCGCCCAACTCAGAACCTACCGTGACAAATTGATCGGTCTTACCATCCAGCCCGAACGCCTGCAACAGATCCGCAACGAGCGGCGCCCCGACAGCCGCTACGCCGACGTCAAACAATGCGCATCTGAAATTGCCGCGGCGCAGGAGATATTCCGCCGCGAGAAAATCCGCTTCCTGGACAGCACCTATGCCTCCGTAGAGGAGCTCGCCACCTCAATACTCCACGAGCTTGGGCTGAAACGGCGCGTTTGACGTAAACGCCTACAGGAGAACGAAAGCGCGCCCACGGCCAAAGTGTGAACGCGCTTGCATTGGAAACGTTGGAGCTGGCGAGAGGATTCGAACCCCCGACCGGCTGATTACAAATCAGCTGCTCTACCGACTGAGCTACGCCAGCAATTTGGAAATCTTACAGTTGAAATTTTATGAAATTCGAGGCATCCGAGGCAATTTGTTCGCACTGTTCCCCATCCGCTAGACAAATCTCCGGGGCCCGGCGAATTTCGCCATGAAGCCTCTCCAGCGCTGGTGTTATCTCATTCAGAGTGTAGCCTAGCCAGTATTCGAAACGCATACGGTAACGCTAACCAAGCTTGGTGAGCTCATTACGGCAGCGCTCCGCAGTTTCCCGCGTCTCGTCAACACCGAGTCGCGCCAATTATCGCATTGTCCCGACGGCTCGATCGCGCGATGTATGATGCATGTGAAGGAAGCTAGGTCCTCTCGCCGCTGGCTTCATACGTCTTTTCATGCACTTAACTTGGTGTCACTTCCGCCACGGTGAATTTGCTAGCAGCGGCCACAGCCTTGTCTTGTTTGCTGATGCAAAGGATCCGAAAATAAAAACAGGTGATCGATAAATTTCTTGTCATTGCTACTGTGGCAATCGCTCTGATGACCGCGCTACCGGCGAAAGCCACCTTCAGACTGCCTAGCGGCCTGCTTTACTTCCGGTTGGGGTGCCTGCGGATCGCGGAACGCTGGTTGCTGTTCATGCAAGAGAATCAAAGACCTATACTGGGTTTCGGCCGCCGGAACCGCATTGGATTTACCAGGTTGGCGGTTCGTCATCCATGCAAAAAAGGCCAGATTGAGCATCAGCAGGAAAAGAAACAGCAACCTCATACCTTGCCCTCCGCCATGATCTTTAGCCCCTGCAGCACAAGGTCTGGTTCATAGCGACATTTCACGGTAAGGAGCGGCATGATGCGTTCGGCATCGCCGCCTGTAATCACACAGGTCACCGTTCTGCCAAGCTCAGCCACGATGTCCGTAATTACCCGATCAATAACCGCCACCGTGGCATACAGCGTGCCGCCCGTTACTGCATCACGGGTGCACCGGGCAAGCAGCGCAATGGTTCCCTCGCCTTCGTCTGAAATCCCCTGTGTGTTTGCAATGAGCGACTGGCGCATCAGGGCAAGTCCAGGGACGATCAGCCCGCCAAGATGCTTACCGCTACGAGATAACGCGTCGATGGTGAGAGCTGTGCCGCAGTCGATAATGCACACGTCTCCCTTATCAAGGCGCCGCGCCGCAACCAACGCTGCCCAACGGTCTGCACCTAACCTGTCCGGCTCTACATAAGCATTGGTGACGCCCCAGCCTTTGGATTGCGCTACGATAAAGCGCGGTTCCATCCCCCAGACACTCTGTGCCCACACGCGGAATGCACCTTCAAAACCACGGCCCGCTACGTTCGACACGATCACCCGTTCGGGGCGCGGCAAGCTATGCCAAGCCTCTTCCGCTACTGAGGGGATATCGCGTCCAGCATGTTGCAGGCTGCGCCCCAAGGTCATGATGCCAGCATCATCGACCGTAGCCCATTTGATGCGGGTATTGCCGACGTCAAGCAACAGTATCATCGCGCGCTCTCAAGGTCACTTCGCCTGCGTTATAAGCATGTACAG
>QGVC01000174.1 GCA_003242645.1 Pseudomonadota bacterium | reverse complement strand
ACCTTGCGCTTGCGATACGATTTTTCCACGTTGTGGACGGTAAGCCAGCCCTCTGCAGCATAGGGCTGCTCAGTTCCTGTGTCTGCATCGTCATCCGGGCCCGCAAAACCATTGAGGCTGGGCCCGTTCGCATCGGACGCATCCGGCCTGGTTCCTGAAACAACCCCTCGACGACGAAAGGGAAACAGCTTCACGGTTCTACCGTCCCGCTAGCGGTATGCTGATCGTCGACCTGGCTCACTCCGCGGTACCCGCCGGTATCGTGGTAGAGCTCCAGCTTGAAGCCGCTTCTCCTCGCGGGCCCGGCTGGGGAGCCGGGGGAGCCTTGCCTTGGGGTTCGGCCTTACGCCGCTTGGCCATCGCCTCGAAGTCCTTCGGATAGAAGACGGCACACATCCTTCCGCCACAAGCCCCGGCGGGCCACCCCTTTTCGCCAGGGGCGTTCGTGCCGCGTTCGGCTTCGCGATCACCTGTGGATGGTGCCGCCGCTTGCGCTCCAGCCTTGGAAGTCTCCATCCGGCTCAGTCCGGTGGTCATATCGATCACCAGCCGTGGACCACGAACCACGTTTCGACCTTGGGTAAGGGTAACGTCGCCACCGAGAACAACCGTATTCGTCTTTAGATTGAAATCCGCCCAGTCACCCGTGGCGCTTTGGTCGTCTTTGGATGTCACGACAACCTTCCGCTGTGCACGGACACGTTCGAGCTGCACTTCCGGAGCGCCGGTGTTGGAATCAGCCGATTGCATCAGGCCTGCACCAGCTTGACCGCTATAGCTTGCCACCAACTCGACAGTACGAAGCCTGAACTCGCCCTGAACAACGTGAACGTCGCCGCGAAAGGTTGCTGTCTTGGCCTTATCGTCCACGTCGAGCACATCGGCTTCAATCTCGATTGGCGCATTGGGATCGGTGCGGAACTGCCAGCCGACTGCCTGTCCGTTACCCCCGGAATTGGCAGGGGCCGGCCGACCTTCCGGCCGCTTGAAGGACGCTGAAATCCGGCCCGGAGCCTGGTCAGCTTCAGTGGGCGAGGAAAGGCGCATGGTCCCATTCCGGCGGTCGACGAACAAATGACGACCCCTCAGAATGTTGGGGCCCTGCGAGACGGTGACCGCTCCGGTCAAAAGCGCTGTGTCCGACTTGAAATTGAGTTCGACGCGATCGGCAATGGCTTTGCGGTCAGAGCCGGAGGTGAACTCCACCGCGCCCGTTAGAATGGAAATGTCGGCAAGGGTGTCGAATTCTGCCGTCGCACTGGTGACACGGTCTGCACCCCGGGTAATGACGACATTATCTCGGGCAAGAAGCCGTTTTACTCTGCTCCCCGAAGCGCTGGATACAGGAGACGGGCTGCTCGCGTCCACAGGAGAGTTTCCGTCATAGGCGACCTCGAGCTCGCGCGCAGTCAGAACGGCGCCGTTTTGCTCGACACGAACATTACCCGTGAACAGAGCAATCTTCTGAGCATCATAGATGGTGAGCTTCGGCGCCGTCACATTGATCGGCCCGTCACCGGACGCGATCAGGCTCGCCATGGACTGAGGCTGCGCTCCATCACCTGCGCCCTGCTCAGGTCGGTTCTGGGGCTGAAATTGCGCCGTGACCCCGCCATCAAACGTCAGCTCGCGTGTTTTCTGTAGCAGGACCATAGTGTTACCGTGGAGCGTGCCGCTCGGCATCTCCACGGTGACCGGATCGTCCGAAACGACCCTGCTCTCCTTCATGAAAATCTTCGCACGAGATAGCCGAGCCACCATCCCGTCGCTTGATCTGATCTCGATCGAGTCCAAGAGTTCCAGCTCATTTGCCTCCGTGTCGAACAGTCCGGAAGCAGCCTGTAGCGTGGTCGTCGTCTTGTTTGGCTGGACAATGGTGCCTTCGATCGTCTTCAGCCTGATGGGTCCTTCGCCTGCGACCTTCTGCTCAGCAGTGCGCGCAGAAATGACGAACCGGCTGCCGTCCTTGCCGTACCCCTCGTAGCGAGGATTGTGCATTGTCAGAACCTCGGTCGAGATGGCGATAGGACCCAACTCGAGGTTGCCGGTTCCGACATCGACACGGATCGAGCGCTGCATGAACAGAGCGTAAGAGCTCAGAACAGCGACGGCACAGACTGGCAGGGCAATCTTGAGCCACCGCACGATGAGGCTGTGGCGGCGGGCAGCTGCGAAAGCGCGCTCACGGTCTACGTCCGTGCTCCAAGCCACGGCCGGTGGTTCGACCGACAGGAGCCGGCCGTTGCTATCGGTCGCTATGGCCATCGCGCGCTCAGGGATGATCGATCCGTGCTTCGCGTGAATCTGGCGGCAAAATAGGGAGATAATGGGACCGGTGGCAAGCTCGACTGACGATCACGCACATCTGTCGAGCACGGACTTGCCAAGCTCTAATGGGCGAAGGGGTCGAGATCGTCGAACCCGAGCAGGTCGAGCTCGGCGCGCGTAGACAGAAAATCGAAGCAGGCCTTGGCCAAGTGTTGCCGTCCTTCCCGCTCGAGCATGGCGTCAAGTCGCGCCTTTACGGCGTGAAGATAGAGCACGTCGGAGGCGGCATACTGAAGCTGCTGCTGCGTCAGCTCTGCAGCACCCCAGTCGGAGCATTGCTGTTGTTTTGAGAGCTCTATGCCAACGAACTCACTGACAAGGTCCTTGAGGCTGTGGCGATCTGTGTACGTGCGAGCCAGCTTTGAGGCGATTTTCGTGCAGTAGAGCGGTGCGGTGGTGACGCCCAGGTAGGCCTTGAGAATAGCGATGTCGAACCGGGCAAAGTGAAAGATCTTGAGTACGGCAGGGTCGGTCAGCAGCGCCTTGAGCCGCGGGGCGGAATAATCGCCACGCGTGAACTGGATGAGATGTGCTGTGTTGTCGCCCGCTGAAAGCTGGACCAGGCAGAGCCGGTCTCGTTGAGGCTTGAGGCCTAGGGCTTCCGTGTCGACAGCAACCGATGGGCCGAGATCGAGCCCGGCCGGCAGATCACCCTTGTGCAACTCGATGCGCGGATTGGCCATCTCGACCCCTAAGTCATTGAGCTTCGGCGAACTTTCCTCATGCTGAAGCTCGATTTGACACTCCTAGCATCCGGCCTGATCCTTAACAAGCGGGTCCGCTACTGGGTCTCCACGCAGAGTAATGGCCGATGCGCGAAACCCAAATGGAGGCATGCCCATGGCCTTCCCACCTGAGCGGATCGTCTGCCTGACCGAGGAGACAGTTGAGACTCTCTATTTGCTCGGAGAGGAAGCGCGGATCGTCGGAGTCTCCGGATACGCGGTGCGACCACCTCGCGTTCGGAAAGAAAAGCCGCGTGTCTCTGCGTTCATCAGCGCCGACATTCCGAAGATCCTCGCCCTCGAGCCGGACCTGGTGCTTGCCTTCTCTGATCTCCAGGCAGACATCGTCGCTGGCCTCATTCGGGAAGGGGTCGCCGTGCACGCTTTCAACCAGCGCACGGTTGCCGGCATCCTGGATATGATTCGCGTGCTCGCAGCTATGGTGGGTGCTCAGGCGAAGGGTGAGGAGCTAGCCGGAAAATTGCAGAAGCGCCTCGAGTCAGTGGCTGCCGCCGCGAAGTCGCTGCCCCGTCGCCCCAAGGTCTACTTCGAAGAGTGGAATGCTCCCATGATCTCCGGGATCGGGTGGGTTTCGGAGCTCATCCAATTGGCTGGTGGTATCGATGTCTTCGCTTCGAATGCTGCGCGCCAGTCGGCGAAAGAGCGGATTGTCACGGAAGAAGATGTTATCGCCGCTGGCCCGGACATCATTTTCGGTTCGTGGTGCGGAAAAAAATTTCGCCCTGAGCAGGTGCGGGCCCGCAAGGGATTCGACTCCATTCCCGCTGTTCGTAACGGCAACATCTTCGAAATCAAATCGACGATTATCCTGCAGCCTGGACCCGCCGCTCTGACGGATGGGTTAGACGCTATTGCTGAGCACATTCGACGTTGGGCGTACGACCATCCTCAAAAGGCTGACCACGGACAGTAGCGTGACGGCCCCCTCGCAAATTGCACCGCGTGTACGCCAATTAGTGCTCAGGAACTGAATTCGCGGTTTCGAATTGGGTAGGTGAAGAAGCCTCCACCTCGTTCTGCTCGCTCTTTGTTATCGAGCCCTCGGGCACCTCGAGGGTCCAGAGCAGTCCTTCTGGTCTCCAGTCGAGCTTGGCCGTGCCGTGCAGGCTGGATGCGGTAAGGCGCTCGATGACGGAGTGTCCGAACCCTTTGCGTTTCGGAGGCGTAACGGGAGGCCCGCCGGACTCGCTCCATTGCAGTTGCAGCCTTCGCCCTCGCTCGCCAATTTCGCTCGGCAGCCAGCCCCAAGCGATATCGACGCGACCGGTCGGAACGGAAAGTGCACCGTGCTTCGAGGCATTGGTAGCCAGCTCATGTAAAGCCATGCCGATGTTCTGCGCGGCATCCGCATCGAGGAGCACTGGCGGGCCGTTGGCATCAACTCTGTTGTTGTCGGCCTCGACGAACGGCTTGAGCTGCGCGGATACAAGATCGCTCAACGACACGCCCTGCCAGTTTTTCTGCACCAGAAGATCCTGCGAGCGGCCGAGCCCCGCCAACCTCTCTCCGAATTGCGCCGTGAAGTCGTCGATATCCCGCGCAGACCGGCCGGTTTGCCGCGCGATCGCCTGGACCACTGCCAACAAGTTCTTGGAACGATGAGCCAACTCGCGCATGACGAACCGGGTGTGCAACTCGCTCTTACGCAGCGCCTGCTCGCGTGCGGCGATGCTGCGCGCGGCCTCGGCAAGTGCGTGGCCGACGATGTTCGCTTCGCGTTGATGAGTTGGCTGGAACTCGACGGGCTGCCCCGCTTCGATTGCCCGGGCAGTATCCAGGAGCTGCTGAATTGGTCTTGCGACGGCGCGGCCGGCAAGGAGACCCGCAGCAATCGATGCAAGAAGCATCATTGCAGCGAGCCCCAGTGCCAAGAAAAGCGAACGATATAGCGGATCGTTGAGCGCTGACTTAGGTGCCCAGATCAGAATATACCAATTGCTCGCGCCACTTCGCCGGTAGCTCGTGAGCACCTCGCGACCCTCGAAGTCGACCGCTTCTATAAAGCCGTACGGCCCTTGAAGCCCCGCGCGCCACTCCTCGGACGTTAACCTGCCGTAAAATTGCTCATGCTGCGATGAGCGGGCAACCATACGCCCGTTCCCATCTATGACAGCCGCGCGCCATTCGTCTGGCAAGAAGGTCTGTTCGATTACCTTTCGGATGACATCCAGCTCGGGCTCAAAGGAAAGGACATATCGGACTTCCCCGTCGACTATTACTGGAACCCGGATCACAAAGAGGAGCTGGTTCGAGATCGCGCCGACAAAAAGATCGCCAACCGCAGGGTTGCCGCTTTGTACGACCTCCCGCAGGCTTTCCATGTCCTCTGTCAGAGGCAAGTTTTCATCGGTTGGGGTCCGGGTGTTCACAAGCTGCTGCCCGGATGGATCAATCAAGACAATGTGCCCCCTGGCCCTCGTACCTGCGTCGCGGGCAAGCTGTCCAAATGCCTTCAAATCACCCTCGGCCAAATAACGGGATGCGGCCAGAACCTCGGCCAGATCCAAGTACCCTCTGAGCTCGCGGTCGACGGCGCTGGCCAGCGTCTCATTGTAGCGATTCAGTCGATTGAGCTGATCCGCCTGCTCCTCTGCGACGTAAGCAGACAGGCCGACGATGCCGAGCAGGAGCAGCGGCAGCACAGAGGCAAGTGTGACCAAACCGAGTAGGACAGAGAACGAGTATTCACGCTTGTTCAAGATAAGCGGTCTTCCCGAGGGCGATACGCGTGGGCCAAGCCGACTAAGATTCCCCACTCGGTATGTCCGATCTGGTTTCTGTGTTGACCTTGCATTTGTGACGAACAGTTTGGCGAAAAGCAACTATGGCATCTTACAATGCTTTATCTGCGCCGCAGTGCTTCGCCCGAGCGACGTTGGAGGAATCTCCTCGCCTGCTGTTGCATTTGGAAATGCATCTGGGATCTCTTGGCAAGCAGGCCACACATCGACGCACAAGTCTCCGGCCAATCCCAGCCACAAACGTCCGCCGACGCCTACGTGAGCATCTGGCACTCGTTAAGCTAGGTCGAAAATGTGGCCGTGTTTGGAAGCGCGTTAGGCATAGGATTCGGCTGCGACAAGCGCTGCACGCGCTTGGATGCCGGCCAAATGCCCGTGAGCAAAGGGCATTTGGCCTTCGGCCATGTGGCGCCGACCTAAGCTAGGGCGGCTAAGAGGTTGTCATGCTACAGGTTTCAGAACGTAACCGTCACCGTCCTTCTCAATGGTGCCGGCGCCTGGCATGCCCCAGTGGTAGCCGGTGCAGACGATCCTATCGGCTACGATCTGGTCGAAGATCCTGCGGCGCGTCGCCTCGGCCATTTCAGCATCTTGATCAAAGGCAATATGCCAGCCGGGATTGCGGAGATTCAAAGGAGGAATGTTGGTCACGTCTCCCAGCACCAGCAGCTGGGCGCTACCTGACGACACAAGATAGCTTGTGTGGCCGGGGGTGTGACCATAGGTTTTTACGGCGCGAACGCCGGGGAGCGCGTCCTTCTCTTCCGCGACTTGGGTTATGTTCTTCCAACTCGGCATCGTGGCCTGCACGCGCCGGGCGAGGCCGCGCCTGCTCTCTGGCAGTTTGTCGATAACAGCCGGATCCGTCCAGAAGGCGTATTCCACCTCGGGCACGATGATTTCGATATCGGAATAAACTTGGCCATCTTCGCCTGCCATCAGGCCGAAGATGTGGTCAGGATGGAAATGCGTCACAACGATCGCGCTGAGGCTGGCGGGATCGATGCCGGCCGCCTTCATATTTTCAGATAACAATCCGATGCCCGGCGCACGCCCAGCCCCGTTTCCTGCATCGAACATAATTGTTCGATCGCCGAGCTTTACAACCGTCACGGTGTAAGAGTTGGGGACCTTGTCATCGGGCATGCCCGCCGCCCGCAGCGAGGCCTTCACATCTTCCACGCTGGCATTCCTGACGAACTGGGGATCGTGGTCCCGCAATCCAGCTCCGTCGAAAATCGTGGTGACTTCGATGTCGCCGACTTTGAACTTGTGAAATTTTGCTCCGGTCGGATTAAGCGGTGAGGCTCCGTCCGATTGAGCAAGCGCCGACGGAATAATTTCGATACGTTTCGTCAAGCCGAAGACGGCACCGGCCGATGCAGCCGACATCACAAACTTGCGTCGATTGAAGCACAACATGTGATCCTCCCGTTCCTCTTGGTGGCGTTTCCGGGATCATCGTGGGCTGATGGCGGGATCCTAATCGGGCGCAGCCATGCTGCGAAAGTGGCGCAAGAGATCTTTCACGGCATATTGAAGCGGCTTGAGATTGCCTGGAATCGCTGTCTCTTGTCGGAAAATGCCTTTTCGGCGGCTTCAATTCGCAAGCAGCATGCCGATGATGTCGATGCGGTCGGTCCAGATCCCGCCCACATAATCCTTAGGAAGTAGGCTTAGCTGATCGGGGCTATTGATGCCGCTGGAGAACTCTCCCCCATCGTACGGGGCAACTGCGTAGATAACCGTATTATAG